>JAAZCH010000383.1 GCA_012513395.1 Tissierellia bacterium | reverse complement strand
CCTTCTGCAGTTCCAGTAAGAGTTTCACCTGTCGCTGCTGGAGCTTCTTCTGCTGGCTTATCACCACATGCAACTAAACTAACTAGGCAAAGCATTAATGCCATTAATAATGCAAATTTTTTCATTTTACACCTCCACATAGACTATTATATTAAAAATTTTTAATAATTCAAGGAAATTTGTGAATTTACACACAAAGTTCATAAAATTTTACCACATTTACAAAAAAATTTAATCACATTTGTTCAAATAATTCTTTCCATTTTTAATTAACGAAAATTATTCATTTTCCGATTCTATAAACTGTGCCACCATCTGTTAATGCGTATATTGCTCCATCTAAACCAACTTCTAAATCTCTAAATCTTTCACCCAAATTGCTTAGTAACCTCTCTTCACCTACTACCTTATCATCTTCAATTATTATTCTAGCAATATGTTGTGACCTCAATCCTCCAATAAAAAGATTATTTTTCCACTCAGGAATCTCATCTGAATAATAAAAAGTCATTCCACTTGGCGCCAACACAGGATCCCAATAATACACAGGTTGCTCCATATTTTCTTTTTCAGTTATGCCTTCTCCTACCTTAGTACCACTGTACTCTATACCATAACTAATAATTGGCCATCCGTAGTTTTTTCCTTGCAAAATTAAGTTCAACTCATCTCCGCCCCTTGGACCCATTTCACTAGCCCAAAGTTCACCTGATTCAGGATGTATATCTAATCCTTGGACATTCCTATGACCGAATGAATAAATTGCAGATGTAATCTCTATTTCGCTTTCAAAAGGAGTTCCAGAAATAGAATTCCCATCACTTGTAATATGCAAAATTTTACCGTGTCCATTATCTAGAGCTTGAACTCTCATTCTATTTGAAGAGTCCATTCTATCACCCGTAGAAATAAATAAATTGCCTTCTTTGTCGATTGCAATTCTACTTCCATAATGTCCAGAACTTTTATAATAAGGAAGGGCTCTAAATATTACTTCAAAATCTTCAATGGATTTATAATCATGGGACAATCTCCCTCGACCCACAGCTGTCAATGTTCCTTGCGAAGAGGGTTCAGAGAAAGTAAAGTATAAAATCCTGCTATTAGAAAAATCCAGTGAAGCCTTAACATCTAATAAGCCACCTTGTCCACTCGAATCTACTTCAGGTAAACCAGCAATTTCTTCGCTTATATCACCATCTGAAGATAAAATTCGAAGGGAACCTATTTTTTCTGTAACAACAAAATTCCCATCTGGTAAAACAGCTATTCCCCAAGGTTCGTTAAAGCCTTTTGCAAATTCTTTAAAACTATATTCTGTCATTGTTTTTACGCCATTTACTCTAGTTTGTCCCTCAAAACTTGGTAGATAGTTTGTTTCAGGAGGATTGTTTTCTACTGAAGAATCTAAGATTTCACTTTTTACTAATTCACTTTTTTCCTCAACTTGAGTTTCAATTTGTTTTTCATCTTTTTCTACGACTATTTCTTCCTCAGTTTTTTCTTTGATTGTGTCCCTAGGAGAATTTATATTATTATTCCCACATCCAATAAGAAAACCACTTAGTAGAATCGCCATTGATAATCTAAATAATTTCATCTCTTAATCTCCTTCTGTCAATTTTATTTTTATATTAATACCCTAAAACAAAAGGTAAAAATTGCTCAGAGAGATTAAGAAATCTTGAGTCTAATCCTAGACCCTTTCTTTGTCTAATATAATGTATACTATAGTCATTAATAAGACTGGAATTATCCATAGGAAACTACTAAAACTAGATGGTAAAAGTTCTTCTATGTAATAACTAAATTTTACCAACGTGGGAACAAAAGCCCCTGATACTGCACCTACATATATGCTTTTCTTTCTAAATATATTGGGAAATAAATTTAAAAATATTAACACTATTGCCACAGGGTATAGAGCTAATAAAATTGGAACTGAAAGTACTACGATTGAGTCCACTCCTCGAACGGCAAAAAATGCACTAAATGCAGTAGATATTAAAACAGCAGCCTTGTAGCTTAACTTTCCTTTAGATGCATTACTAAAAAATGTTCCGACTGTAGATGTTAAACCTATCGCAGTAGTTAAACAAGCCAAAGCCATAGCCAAGCTTAATACAAATTTCCCCACTTGTCCCAGAAGATTTTCAGCAATATAAATTAGCAAAGGCACTCTTCCTATCTCTCCTAAGTTTATAGATGAAGTAGTGGCGCCAATATATAACAATCCACCATATACAATACTTAAAGCTATGGAAGCAAAAATACCAGATTTTATAGTCAAATTGACGAGATCTTTTTTATCCCTTACACCTTTAATTTCAAAACCTTTAATAATTACTGAAGTAAACACCAATGCTGCCAATGCATCCATTGTTTGGTATCCTTCTTCAAAACTCATCCCAAATACATTTTCCAACCCTGTATCAACAGGCTTTCCCAATGGAGAAGTAATGCCTTTAAATATTATTAAAGCAAGTGTAATAAGTAAAGCTGGAGTCAAAAATTTTCCCAATCTATCTATCATACTTGTAGGATTTAAAACAAAAAATAATACAATTGCAAAAAATACAATAGAAGATATAACCGGACTTAGTCCTGGTGCTATGCTGCCTTCAACAACCTCAAAAGTAGTAGCAGCTGTTCT
>JAAZCH010000382.1 GCA_012513395.1 Tissierellia bacterium | reverse complement strand
GATAAGTATCAAAGACTTCTTCCTTATTCCCGTAAAAATAAAGGCTATTTTGAAGTTAAGGAATGGATTAGTGAAGATGGAAGACTAGTTGGTATTCAAACGCTGATCACACCAAAAGGAAGGAATTATTTTCTAGTCTTATTGGGAGGTGGTTTCCATTGTGATTGATAAGATATTAAAGGATATAAAAGATGCTTTGAAGATAGACGGTCCGAAAGAATTTATGATTGGGTGGCTACCCTACATTCTTATTTTCTATTTTGGAAATATTTTTTCCAAACACGTTAATGCCTATGTCGGTGGAGATATTATTGACAGGGTTTTTACAGCTATCTTGCAAATAGAGACAATGAGTTTTCTACCAAGTCTAAAAGCAAATGACTTAGTAATAGGCTTAGTAATAGCTGGACTTGTAAAAGCTATTGTTTACACTAAAGGCAAGAAAGCCAAGAAGTTTCGAGAAGGCGAAGAGTATGGTTCAGCCAGATGGGGGACTAAGAAGGATATTGAGCCATATATTGATGACAAGTTCCAGAACAATGTTATTCTGACACAAACAGAATATCTGACCATGAATTCCAGACCAAAGAATCCTAAGTATGCTAGAAATAAAAATGTTATGGTCGTTGGTGGTTCAGGTTCAGGTAAAACGAGATTTTATGTAAAACCGAACCTTATGCAAATGCACTCTTCCTATGTTGTAACAGATCCTAAAGGGACAATCGTAATAGAATGTGGCAAGATGCTTGAAAGAAATGGATATGATATTAAAGTTTTAAATACCATTAACTTTAAAAAATCCATGAAATATAATCCATTTGCTTATTTAAGGTCTGAAAAGGATATATTAAAATTAGTACAGACCATTATTGCTAATACAAAAGGTGAAGGAGAAAAAGCTGGTGAAGACTTTTGGGTTAAGGCCGAAAAGCTCTATTACACAGCCCTTATAGGCTATATCTTCTATGAAGCACCTAAAGAAGAAAAGAACTTCGCAACACTGCTTGATATGATTGATGCATCAGAAGTTAGAGAAGAAGATGAAAATTACAAGAATCCTATTGACCATCTATTCGATGCCTTAGAAAGAAAAGATCCAACTCACTTTGCTGTGAAGCAATATAGAAAGTATAAATTAGCAGCTGGTAAGACCGCCAAGTCTATATTAATCTCTTGTGGAGCAAGGCTTGCTCCTTTTGATATTAAGGAATTAAGAGAGCTAATGAGTGAAGATGATTTAGCCTTAGATACTATTGGAGATAAGAAAACAGCACTCTTTGTCATCATTTCAGATACTGATGATACCTTTAACTTTGTAGTATCCATTATGTATTCTCAACTCTTTAATCTCTTATGCGATAAAGCTGATGATGTCTATGGTGGTAGACTACCCGTTCATGTTAGATTTCTACTTGATGAGTTTGCCAATATTGGACTTATTCCTAAGTTCGAAAAGCTTATTGCAACGATACGTTCCAGAGAAATATCTGCAAGCATAATCTTACAGGCTCAATCCCAGTTAAAGGCAATCTATAAAGATCATGCCGATACTATTGTTGGTAACTGTGATTCTATGATTTTCTTGGGTGGTAAAGAAAAGACGACACTTAAGGAATTATCTGAAACGCTAGGTAAAGAAACCATTGACCTATATAACACATCAGAAAACAGGTCAAATCAAAAGAGCTTTGGACTGAACTATCAAAAAACTGGTAAAGACCTCATGAGTCAGGATGAAATAACTGTTATGGATGGTGGAAAATGTATCTTGCAACTTAGAGGAGTAAGACCATTTCTATCTGACAAGTATGACATCACAAAGCATAAAAATTATAAACTTTTGGAAGATTATGACAAGAGAAATGCTTTTGATGTTGAGAAGTATATGACTAGGAAAAATAAACCTAAGCTAAAGGCGAATACTACTGTGGTACGAATTTAGTTTAAAAGCAGAGCTTTAAATTATATAATTAATGTAATTAGTGCGGATAAATCAATGAAAATATTGGGAGGTATAGTATATGATTGTGAGAGTTTTTGACATTAGTGATAAGGTGACAGTGAATGATATTGATGATTCTAAAAAGCAGAATATTTTAAAAATTTTTAGTGAATTAACAAAAGAAACTCACTTGATAACAAATTGTTATTTGGATACTGAATCAACGAATCATAAGTCTAGTCCTATTTATTATTTCCATACCTTCTCAGATAAAGAAAACTTTAATTATCAAAAAATAGCGGATGATTTGTTAAAAGCGGAGTGTAAATCTGATGGTACGAGGAATAGTACTATAAGGCAAGGGTTATTATTTATCAAAGCTGATCAAAGCATGATTACTATCATGAAACTTGAAAATTTAGAAGTTATTGATAAAGAAACATATGAAATTAAAAGTGAACTTGGAAAAGAAAAAGATTACTTTAAAGTCTGTAGGTTTGAAGGAAACTATGATGATATAAAGATAATTGACAAAAACAGAACTGCAGCAAAATATTGGTATCAGACTTTTTTGGGCCTGACTAGAAAGAGAACCTCTGAGGATAATACTCAAGATGTTATTGATCTAATATCAAATGATGAACTATTTGTAGAAGAGATTGTTAATAAAGAAAACTACGATGAAATTAGGAGGTTCACTGAATTTTATTTATTTGATAATAAAAAATTTGATAAATCAGATTTGTTCAATGAGCTAAATAGTAGTGGTTTGCTGGAACTAAAAAAAGAAGACGAGTTATTTTCTGACAAATCTAACAAGATAGATTCAGATTTTGATATTTATGAAAAAGCAATTAATCGTAAGTATCAAAGAAAGATTCAGACATCGCGAGAAATAACTATAGAAACTAAAAACTATCTAAATAGTATTAGAGATAATGAATTAATTTTTAATGAAAAAGATAAAACGATTAAGATAGTAATTGATGAGGAATATTTAGAATCTGTAAAGGAGAAGTTAGAAAATGAATAAACCATTCGATTGGAAAAATACTTCTCTAAAAATTGATTCTCGAACAAGTGATGGTTCTGTTTTAATAAAGGCCTTAAATAAAGAGAGTATTGAGTTAAGGTTAGATGAATCAATACATGTATTAGAAAATCAATCTAAGCATTATATTCTTGAAGATGATTTTATAAATAATTCGAGAAACTTGCCTTTAATTATTAGGAAGTACTCTAAAAAGGATTATGAAGATACAATCAGAATTTATGATGAAGAACTTAGTGGTTTTAAATCTTTAAAGGTTGAGTCATCGGATAAAAAAATTTATGAAGAGATTATAAAAGAAAACATTATTGATGCGGATATACGAGAGTTTCCAATATCTATAAACACATTGGAGAAAGTATTAGATAAGGATAGTAGAAAATCAAGCTTAATTTTGGATATATTTATTTTGATTTCTATAGCCAACAAAAGTAAATTTAATGCTGAAGACTATAGTTTTGAAGTTGGTGTTGATGAT
>JAAZCH010000049.1 GCA_012513395.1 Tissierellia bacterium | reverse complement strand
TCTCACATTTCGCAGTTTTTGAAAACAAAAACTCTCTAGCCCTTTATTTAAGGGATTTGAGAGTTTTTTTGTTGTTAAAAAAGTGAGTAAGTTATTGTTTTTTTGTCCCTGCTATTATTTTTTTTATATTTCTTTCACTATTTATTTCATAATCAGTTCTGAAACCGAATGTATCGTGCATGTAATCAGTGATATCAGTTCTTTTGTATGTCGGTATATAATCACCATTATCGTTTAAAAAGTTATAATTTCTTAAAGTGCTTATAATTTCTGAATGTGTATATTTATGGTTTAACTTTTTTTCAAGAAATCTAAACAATGTTACTGCAAGGAAGCAAGTGGTAAAATGTGCTTTGATTCTTTCTTCTTTAGATAAATAAACAGGTCTAGATTTAAACTCTGTTTTCATCAGTCTAAATAAGTCTTCAATCTGCCATCTTCTTTTATTGATTTCAATTATTTTTTCTACATCATCCTCTAGATTGGTACATACTGCATATAGTCCATCATATACGCTTTCTTTATCAATTACGCTTTGATCTATATGATGGTGTGTTTCTTCTGCAACAACGCCATCTTCAGTAATTGCTACTGATTTTATAAATCTTTTTGGGTCGTTTTGATTTCTAGTTTCAATGGTTTTAGGATTTCTTTCAATTACTTTTATCGCTCTATTAACTTGTTCATTTCTTATTTTTTGTTGGTAAAACATGTATTTAGGTGAAAATGTTACTATAATTCTTTGCTCAATATCGTTTTCTTTAATCCATCTTTCTTTATAATAAGTATTATTAATTAAACTATCATCTATTTCAGATGCGCGTTTAAAACTGCTTATGTCATAATATTTATTGCTTCCTGGAAGTCTCCATCCAGAAGATAAATCAAGTGCCCAATTTTTTATGAATTTTTTAGTTTGTTTTAGTGATTGCGTTGTTATAAAAGCCCGGTCTGATATATCGTTAAATCTTCTATTTGTTGTAGATGAAAGGCCTGCATCAGTACTTACAACAAACCTAGATAGTTCAAAATCTTTTATTATTTGTTTTTCTAAAGGTTTAAGTGTTATTTGTTCATTTGTATTACCAGGAAATGTTGAGAAGGCAAGTGGTATACCATCTCCATCCATAAACAAACCCATACCCACAAGTGGGTTAGGTCTATTTTCTTTACTTTTCCCATACTTTCTAAAATCATCATCTTCTTCGATTTCAAAATAAAAGTTAGTACAATCATAAAATAGAATCTTATCATTTCTTTTTGTATATTTTAATGAATTTTTATATAGAGCTGCTTGTATATAATCATCTTCTTTATTAATTAAATCAAGCGCCCTATATAAATCATCTATATTGTAATTAGGTTTTTCGATGAATGAAGCAGATAATTCATAAGACTTAAGCTTAGATGATGGATATATGATTCTAGTATATATAAGTGATTTCATTATTTCGTTCAAATCATATTTATGGCTGTACTTCGTATTTATGTTTTCGCAAATTTCATCTATTTTAAGCTTGTGATAAATTTGTTGCAAAAATAAGTAGCCACCATTTTCATTTCGCTCCACATCTTTATTAACTAATTTAGCTTGACTATAGTATTTTACTATAGTTCTTTTGTTTTTTTCATCTTTTCGTTTTAGTTCTCTAGCGTAATTT
>JAAZCH010000381.1 GCA_012513395.1 Tissierellia bacterium | reverse complement strand
CATAGCCACGGCTTTTCCGTCTTTTATATAAACTCTTGGGACTCGTCTTCCTACTGTGGAGTGGATGTCGATGTTTCCTGTGTTTAAAAGCGCTGCTAGTTCTGCAGTTGTCGGAGCATTTTCCACATGTCCAAATAGGATTATTTCGTCTCCAGCTTTGCAGTCGATGTCTGTAACGTCTATCATCATTTGATCCATACAGATGGAACCTACGATTCTTGCACGTTTTCCATTTACCAAAACATCAGCTTTTCCTGTAAGCGCTCTTTTGTATCCGTCAGAATATCCTACTGGCAAGGTTGCAATAACTTGTCCTTCTTTTTCCGTTACATAACTAGAATTATAACTTACTCCTGTGCCCTTTGGAACTTTTCTTACTCTAGCGATTTCTGTTTTGAATTGGCTTACGAGTTTGATGGGCAGTCTGTCTATATGGACTGTATCGTCATGCATTCCAGTTAGATTATATCCATTTCTAATTATGTCTTCGTTGTATTCTGGAAGATCTATTACAGCTGCACTATTGGCTAAGTGCTTCTTGCCATAATTCGCTTCCCTTTTGTCCAGTCCTTCAATAAATCCGTAGAACATTTTCGCCTGCTCATGACTTTTAGTCTTGTCTATTTCTTCGCTGCTGGTGAAGTGGGAAAAGATTCCGTCGATAACAATCCCTTCTAATTTAGAAATTTCTGCTACTTTATCCATGGATTCTTCACTGGTATCGAAACCAATCCTAGTCATTCCTGTATCGACTTTTATGTGGATCTTAGCATTTTTTCCTGCTGCTATTGCTAGCTCGGATAATTTTTTTGCATCTTCCAAATCGAACATCGCTGGCATTATATCGTATTCTAATAACAATGGATATTGGCGCGGGGATGTGTATCCCAAAACTAATATGTCCTTTTTAGTTCCCAATTTTCTAAGTTCTATTCCTTCGTTTAAAGTAGCTACGCTATAGCTATCAGCGCCATTATCATCTAAGTATTTCCAAGTTTCTCTTATTCCAAGTCCGTAAAAGTCTCCCTTTACAGTCGCCATAAGTTCCACATCATCGCCAATTTTTTCTTTTAACAATTTCAAATTGTAAAGTATGGCATCAATATCCACTTCCAAATAAGTAGGTCGTACATTTTTAAAATCAATCATTCAGTATTCACTCCTAAAATATTTACGTTGTAATTTTTACATAATCTTTAAGTACGGGCTTTTTCCAATCCATATTAAGAACGTTTTGCCCAAAAGCACGGAATTGATAAATCCTAGTTTATTAACATCAATCAAGAGGCGCCTGGACTTTAAGCCGCATACAATGCGGCGACTACGATTGGTTTGCCAGGCAGCCTCTACTATTTAATACTTAATTATATTAAAACTTATTTCCACAGCTTGGGCAGAAGTTTGGTGTCTTTTCTGGGTCTGGATTTTCCCATCCACAATTGTTACACTTTGACCCGTCTAAGGACTCTGGTTTTTTCGTGCCGCAATTAGTACAGAATTTTCCGTAGTTCTCTGTACCACATTCTGGACAGAACCACTTAGCTCCTGATGGTGCTGGTCCTGGTTGTCCTTGAGATTGTTGTTGTTGCTTTTGTTCTTCGGCCATTTTGTAGAATGCATCTGCGTTAGCTCCGCCTGCGTCTCTTGCCATTCCCATTCCTATGAAGCCGCCCATAGCTCCTCCAGGATTTTTAGCAGCTTCTTTCATAGCATCTGCTTGGGCGCCTACTATGGCAGCTCCTGCCATTGATGGATCTCTGTAGACTGCACTTCTTTGGAGTTGCTTAATCATCTCTTCATCTTCTGGTGGTGCGGTTATGGAATTGATGGAAACTGTTATGATTTCTAGTCCACGAAGTTCTCCCCATTTCCCACTCAAAACTTCGTTCATTGCATCTGCAAGTTCCATAGTATGTCCAGGAAGTTCAGAATATCTAATTCCCATCGCAGAAATTTTTGCAAAAGCTGGCTGTAACGCCGTCAAAAATTCAGATCTCAACGTAGCGTCTATTTCATCTCGTCTATATTCGCCCGCCACATTTCCAGTTACATTTGTATAAAATAATAGAGGATCTACGATTTTATAGGAGTAAAGCCCGTTAGCCCTAACTGAAATATCCACGTCTAAACCAATATTTCTATCCACTACTCTAAAGGGTACCGGATTTGGAGTTCCAAACTTATTTCCTGGTATTTCCTTTGTATTAAAATAGTAAACTCTTTGGTCTTTTCCTGTATCTCCCCCATAAGTAAATCTCTTTCCTATGGTTCTAAAGGTTTCTATGATGGTATCTTTTAAGTCTCCTTGGAAAATACTCGGTTCTGTAGAAGTGTCATAGGTGTATTGTCCAGGTTCTGCACAAAATTCTACTACTTCTCCTTGTTCCACAATTATCATACATTGGCCGTTGGCTACGGCGATACCGCTGCCGTTTGAAATGATATTGTCAGATCCAACATTTGCAGATCTACCAGATACACGTTTTTGGCCTTTGGTCACTAAAACATCTGCGCTCATAGCGTCAGAGTAAAAAAATTCCTTCCACTGGTCACTGAATGTAGAACTTACAGCGTCTAATCCTGCTTTAATTAGTCCCATACTTCTCCCTCTTTCTTGTAAATTTTTATTAATTCTATTATACCCCAAACAAAAGGCAAATTACATCAATTCTTAAATGCAAAATCACAATTAATTAAGAACTTAAAACAAAAAAGCTCGTAGGAAAATCAATCTCACTACAAGCTTTTAAAAAATTTTCTATGCACACAGTATCATATGACACTGCGTTCCTAATTCCATTATCACGTCACGACATATTTAACTTGTCCAACAAAAGCGTAACCAACCGTCAACTGTTAAATGTATTTTCTAATCTAATATCCAGTGAATCCCGAAAAGTCAAAATCCACATCGTCTTTAGAAATCCAAACTGAATGTCCTCCTCCAGCTTGTGCAATTAAAATCTGATCATCTTCTATTTCTAGGGCAGTCGCATAGCTACCACCAGAAATTTCTATTTCGTTATTAGTCACCGTTTCTTTTGCACTAACTTCTCCTGGTTTTATATGGAAAGTTATAGCTTTGTCTTTATAATCTTCTTCAGTAGGATTAAGAATTAAATTTTCAGCAGGTATATAGCCTCTGAAAGAATCGTAATTAAGAACCACATCTCCGAAATCACGAATTATATCTATAAAAGCCAAGCCATTTTCAATTCTGTGAATATAAACGACTCCACCCTTTTGAAGATTTTCTGGTTTTTGTAAGTTTTCATCGACTCTAGAAAGATCCACATCAGATATGATAGCATATCTCTCCCCTTCTAGCTCAGAAACTCTAGGTTCCTCTTTCGGCTCTTCTATTTCCTCAGGTTCTTCTTCCACAACAGTAGTTTCTTTTGTTTCAGGTTCTTCTGGTTCCACTTTTGTAATTATATCCCCACAAGATGTAAGTACAAGTAAACCAACTGTCAAAGTGCTTATTATTAAGATTAATCTATTAAATTTAAAAGTTTTCATATCTACCTCCTATTAATTAACTATTACCCTGATTATAATTTAAATTAACTACATTTGAGTTACAAAAAAGTTAATATTACTTTAAGATGGGATAATAGAAGTTATAATTATAGCTTCTTAGTTTTCGTTTATTTTTTCATATACTTTTCAAATGTTTTGTAAAATTACTATAATTCACAGCTTCCATTTTATCATTTCCTCGTATATTTGTTGTACAATAACTTGTATCAGTTTGTAATGTCTCCAAATAAAAAACAACTAGATTTCTCCAGTTGTTTTTAAAAAGGAGGCCTGAGCCATTTATTTTAATTGTAAGATTCGAAAGTAACGTCCACTTTATTTGTCTCTCGATTTCTCACATATTCTAACTCTACAGTATCTCCAAAGTTATATTTCGTAAGTTTATTTTGAAGATCCGTTACATTTTTTATTTCATCTCCGCCAATTTTAGTTAATACGTCATTTACTTGTAAATCAGCTTTATTAGCTGGAGAACCTGAAACCACTTCCAAAATAATTACGCCGTTATCCGGAGCTAAATCCACCTTATATAGTTCTTCAAATCTTTCCAAGTCCATAAGAGTAATGCCTAAAGTAACTCTTTCAAATGTACCAGTTTTTATTACTTGTTCAATAATTGGTTTCGCTGTATTCACAGGAATCGCAAAACCCAGTCCTTCTCCTGAAGAAATTTTCATGGTGTTAATTCCGATAACTTCTCCCTTTCCATTTAAAAGAGGTCCACCGCTATTTCCTTGGTTAATAGATGCATCGGTTTGTATAAGATCTTGCATCGTGGTGCCTTGTCCTCGTAGAGTTCTGTTAAGTCCAGAAATATATCCAGCTGTAACAGTTCCGTGGAATTCTAAAGCAAATGGGTTTCCTATAGCTATTGCCTGCTCACCTATTAATAACTCGTCTGAATTTCCTAGTTTTACTGCCTTTAATGGAACCTCTGGCTCTACTTTTAATATCGCCAAATCAAGTGTGCTGTCACTCCAAAGTATTTCTGCAGGAAGTTGAGAGCCGTCATTTAAAACTACAGCTACTTGGTCTGCGTATCCTCCTCCTGAAGAATATCCCGTATCAGAAGTAAGACTAGCTATTACGTGGTCATTGGTCATTATATATCCATTTTCATTTACGATAAATCCACTCCCCATAGCTTGGGCGCCTACTTGGCGATTGAATATATCTCGCATAATCGTAGTCGTCGTAATTCCAACCACGCTATCCAAATTCGCAGTTGCAACTGCTGAAACTGTAGTAACTTCATCTTTTGTATTAATAGTATATGATGGCGGAGTTGTTCCTGCAGTAGTATAGTCTATCTTGTATCTGTCATAAGCTAGCTTCGCTCCGAAAGCTCCACCAATTAGAGACCCTATAATTGAAAATACCAAAGCCAGAACCACCAAAGATCCTCTGCCTTTAGATTTTTTTTCGTTCTTATAATTGGAATCATATCTGTTTTTATCTTCATAGTATCCATTGTCGTAATTATAAGAAGGCTCGTCGTAAGTTCTTCTATCTCTCTTATAAGACTCTTCCACTAATCTATAGGTGTTTTCTTGGGATTGTTCATCTAGTTTAGTGTCTTGTTCATATTTATAATCGTCATTCATCTGTATTCACTCCTTAATCAACTCGCGATTACTTTATTTACTAAATTATATTTGGATTATACCCCTTAAAACTGAACTACAAATGAATTAAAGATGAAAAAATAATGGTATTTATGTTATAATCAATTTTAGAGGGGTGAATTCATGAAAGCAAATGTTGAGTATATTAATCATAGCGGATATTTAGTAGAGACAGAAAATCACATATTGTTAGTTGACTATGTCAAAGGTGATTTGCCAGAGTTCGACAAACCAACCCTTATTATAGCGACTCACAGCCATCCTGATCATTTCAACCAGGATATTTTAGGTATCGAAGGACCAGTTAGAATTCTTCTAAGCTCAGATATAAAAGAGGAATATAACTTACCTTACCAAAGCAACGTATTTTATATAGAACCCAATGCCAAAAGATTTATTGGGGATTTTCAAGTAGAAACTTTCGGTTCTACTGACAAGGGAATTAGCGTATTCGTTTACGTAGATAATATTGGAATCTTCCACGCAGGAGATTTAAATCTTTGGATTTGGGAAGATGAAGATACCCAAGAAGACAAAATGGAAATGTCAAAGGACTTCGACAAAGAAATTAAAAATATCAGAAGAAAAAATGTAGAAATTGCAATGTTTCCAGTAGACCCAAGATTGGGTAAATATGCTACTAGTGGTGTTACTTATTTTATTGACATAGTAAAGCCAACATACTTATTTCCTATGCATTTTTGGGGAAATGTAGAAATACTTCACGAATTAAAAGAGCACAACAGAAGTTTAAAGACAGAAGTGTTTGTACCTGAACACGATAACTATAAGTTTAATATTGAAACTTAAGGGATAATATAATATTTCTATGACAAGGTAATTCAAGTGAATTTACCTTATGTTTTTGTAACTAAGTTTGCGTAGCTCAGTAGGATAGAGCGTTCGCCTCCTAAGCGAAAGGCCGTGGGTTCGATTCCCGCCGCGAACACCATTAT
>JAAZCH010000380.1 GCA_012513395.1 Tissierellia bacterium | reverse complement strand
GTATGGAACATCTAAAGCATTAAATGAGGAAAAGCTAGGATATCCAGTTCTAAGACTAAATGAATTCGATGGACATTTTATAGATAAGCCTCATAAATATTGTAATATGATTTCTCTGGAGGATTATGAGAAATTAAGGTTAAAAAAAGGTGATGTGGTGATATGTAGGACAAACGGAAATGCTAAATATGTTGGTAAAGCAGCCCTAGTTACCGAAGATAGTGAATATGCATTTGCATCATATCTTTATAGAATAAGACCTAAAAAAGAGCTTATATCATCGGCGATGTTGGTTTCTTTCTTAAATTCGAAATATGGAAGACAAGAAATTGAAAAACAATCAATGCAAAGTAATCAAGTAAATTTTAGCCCTGCAAAATTTAGAGAAATTAAGATACCTATCTTTTCTGGGCCGTTGAATCAGGAGATTGATAAAATTTACTATGTATCTAGACAAATGGTTATGGAATCTAAAAAGTTATATAATGATTCAGAAAAATTACTTTTAGAGAAATTAGGAGTTTTAGACTATAAAGAAAGCCAAGAGAGTATTGCAGTAAAAAAATTATCAGAAAGCTTTATGGAAAATGGAAGATTAGATGCTGAGTATTACCAACCTAAATATGATGAATTTGAAAAATTAATATATGATGGTTTGTCAAATTAAGTGCAACACTTCGTGTTGAAATACCTCTATTGGCGTATTCCAATTGAGGCACTTTCTTGGTCGTCCATTGATTTTTAGGAGAGCCTCAACAAGTTCGTCCTCTGTAACTTCGTCTAGATTCGTCTTTTTCGGGAAGAACTCACGTAGTAGTCCGTTACTGTTTTCGTTGGTTCCTCGTTGCCAAGCACTATATGGGTCGGCAAAGTAAATAGGAATTCCGTATGTATCCTTAATTTCCTCATGACATGCAAACTCCTTCCCTCGATCCGATGTTAGTGTTTTAAGAGATTCTCCCATATACCTCCATAGTTTTTCTATGCTTTTTTTCATGGAAGTAGCTGTACGATCCGGCATCTTAAAAGCTAAAAATAGACGACTTCTTCTTTCCGCAAAGGTAGCAAAACAGCCCTTACTCTCGCCTCTGGAGGACACCATGGTATCGGCCTCCCAGTGGCCAATGGATGTCCTTTTCCTAACTTCTTTAGGCCTTTGGTGAATGGAAGTACCAAGGTGAAATTTACCTCGTGTTTCTACTGGCTTCCTTCGTTTTCCTTTCTGACGCAAGACCTCAAGATCCACGGGAAGAATGCCAGAGTAAATCCATCGATAGATCGTTTTAAAACATAACTTGCCAGAAAGAAGACGACCGACAATCTGTTCAGGTGACCAGGTGTCCTGGAGTTTTTGTTGGATGAGTTCTAGGAGCTCTGGCGTTGTTTTGCTCTTGCGGCCAACTAGTTTTCTAGCTTGTAAGTATTGCTCATGTGCAGCTTCGGCTACATAGGGCTGACCTTTAAACCGGCGCAGTTCTCGACTAATGGTGGAAGGACTCCTAGATAGCTCTTGGGCGATCGAACGAATGCTATGCCCTTGTTTGTGTAAAGTATCTAGTCGTCCGCGTTCAAATGGTGTAAGATGGCAGTAGCTCATTAGGAGTCCTCCGTGAATAGTTTTGTGGTGAATCTATTTTACACGAAGTTTCCTAATGAGTTTTAGCTTTTTAGGCTGTTGCACTTAATATTACAATCCAACAGATCTAAAAAAAGATGATCTGGAACAGCTTGCCAAGCAAATTATCCACGAGCAACATCCCAAAGG
>JAAZCH010000379.1 GCA_012513395.1 Tissierellia bacterium | reverse complement strand
CACAGTTTGGACAAGTTATATCTTCAGCTTCAGAAATATCTTCATCTACCATATCTTCTTTTTGAAAAATATTTTCTCGACTGGAAAAACCTGTATCTTCTTTATTCTCCTTTTCCAAATTTGAAAGCAACTGTCTTTTTTCATCTATACTTTTAAATTTTTCTTCAAAATCAGAAAATTCAAAGCTTTTGCCCATTTTATGAAGCTCATACACTAATAGACCAATATTCACGTAATCATCCCTAATCAAGCTTTCAATCTTATTAATATCTCTTCTAGATTTAAAGCTTTGTCCAAAATCCTCAGCTTCTGCTTTTAATTTACTTCCGCCTTCTTCGATTATCTCTACGAATTGGTTTAGAAATTCATTAAATTCAAATTTGTTCATACTATCACCTCGCCTATTTAATACCCAAGAGTTGGGGTTTTACTTTTGCTTCTAAGGGTATAATTTTATTATTACATGGAGGTAGATTTAAATGAAAGAATTGAAATTATATGTTTTAGAAAGATGCCCATATTGCATCAAAGTAGCGAATCTTATAAAGGAAAAAGAATTAGATGTTGAAATTCTAGACGTAAATGTTCCAGAAAATCAAGACGCATTAATGAGAATAGGTGGCCAAGATATGGTTCCAATGTTGACTATTGACGGAGAGCCCATGTACGAATCCAAAGAGATAATAAAATGGCTTAACGAGAATTATTAAAATGAAAATCGGCTTTATTTCAGATACCCACGGAAATCTTCCTTGGACTGAAAAAGGACTGGAAATATTAAAAGAATGTGATGAAATTCTTCACTTAGGTGATGTCTTGGCCCACGGCCCTAGAAATGTAATTACTGAAGGATACGACCCTAAAGCATTGGCAGAAGTATTAGAATTTAAAGACAATATCCACTATATAAGGGGAAATTGTGATGCCGATGTAGATGAGATGGTTCTGGACAAAGATATTTCCAATTACGAAAATCTATTTGAATGGGATGACTTAATAATTTATGCCATTCATGGCTACAAAGAAAATGAACTTTCTAGATTATATCGAGCTGAAGAGCTGGGAGCAAATGTATTGGTCACAGGCCATAGCCACATAAAACATCTGGAAAAAATTGACGATTTAATAGTTTTAAATCCAGGTAGCACGACTCTTCCAAAAGATGGCGTGAGAAGCGTTGCGATGTATGAAAGTGGAATTTTTAAGCTAATTGATATTGAAAATGGAACAGTTATTAAAACGTTAAAATTGTAAGTCTAGAGACGGCTAAGTTTTGTAAAAAACGGCTGTCTTTTTTTGTTGACAAATGATTTCCCACAATATATAATCGTGATTATAATATAATCATGATTATATATTTTAGAAAGGAGAAGTTACATGACAAATAATCTGGATGTTAAGAAAAAAAGAGTTATGACTTACTTTATTGAAGCTACAGAAGCTTTGATGAAAGAAGATGACATAGATGGTATATCCATAAGAAAAATTGCTTCCAAGGCTGGATACAATAGTGCTACCCTCTACAATTATTTTGAAGACTTGGAACATTTAATTTTGTTTGCATCCATAAGGTATCTAAGAGAATATACATACACTTTAGCCAAAAATATTAAACCAAATATGAATACGTTGGAAAAATATAGGACAATATACGATACTTTTAATTATTTTGCTTTCAAATCCCCTGAAATTTTTCATAATATGTTTTTTGGAAAATACAGCTCCAAATTGTCTAATGTGATCACAGAGTATTATGAAATTTTTCCCGATGATTTAGAAGGGCACGATGATCTTTTAAGAAATTTATTAACCCAAGGAAATATGTACTTGCGAGATGAACCGGTTGTAAATCAGCTTGCAAGTGAGGGATACATTGACAAAAAGAAAGTAGATATTACCTTAAAAATTATTATAAACGTCCATCAAGCATATATTTATGAAATGATTATAAAAGCTGACGAGATTGATCCTGATGAACATAACAAATCATTTCTAGAAATATTTGATTATTTGTTGGAAGCGGCAAAGTGAAGCAAACAAAGAAGGAGGAAAGCTAGTATGGAAGAAAAAGAATTTAAAAATTTGGAAGATTTAAAAAATAACCGAGTATTCTATCATTTTTTAGAAATCTCCAAAATACCTCACAAAAGTTTTGAGGAAAAAAAACTCAGCGATTATATTAAAACTTGGGCTGAAAATTTGAATCTGGAAGTATCCCAAGATAAATTAAACAATTTACTCATAAGAAAAAATGCTTCTTCTGGAAGAGAAAATGAGCCAGCTGTCATCGTTCAAGCACACTTGGACATGGTTTGTGAAAAGGATCCTAATTATGAACACGACTTTTCTTCAGATGCTATACCAGTTGAATTAAATGGCGACATTCTCTCCACAGGGAACAAAACTACCTTAGGAGCAGATGATGGCATAGGTGTTGCTCTTGCAATGGCATTACTTGAAGACAATAGTTTATCTCACCCGCCCCTCGACATCATTTTTACAACTGCTGAGGAGGAAGATTTAAGCGGTGCTATAGGCGTGGATAAAAGTTGGTTTAGAACAAATCAAGTTATCAATATCGACCACATTGCAGAAGATGAAATCGTAATGGGAAGCTGTGGAGGTAAAGGAGTTGAGCTTACGATTCCTGTATCTTATGAAGAAATCCAAAAGGGAAAACATTTTTACGAATTGAAAGTGACAGGACTATTAGGCGGTCATTCGGGAGAAGATATTGACAAAGGTCTTGGAAATGCCATCGTCATTCTAGGAAGACTGCTAGACGAGCTGAGACTAAAAATAAGTTTCAATCTTTGCAAAATTGAAGGTGGAAATTTTAGACTGGCAATACCACGTGAGTCAAGTGCTTTAGTCGCAATAGATTTTAGTGAAGAAGAAATTTTTTATAACATCGTAGAATCTTTTAACAAATCTTTTTCGAGTGTTTATAAAAGTACAGCAAAAGATTTCAAAATCGAAGTGTCTACTTCTAGCGAATTAAAAAATGCCTTCTCCTCTGATAGTCAGAACAAAGTTATAGATGCCATACTTCTATCGCCCAATGGCGTCAATGACTTTTTGGCAGATTTACAAGTGGTGGAAAGTTCTTGTAATTTAGGAGAGCTTCACACAAATGAGGACAATGTAAAATTGGTAACTGAAATAAGAGCTACATTTGAAGAAAATCGCGAATTTATTTATAGAAAGATAGAACTCTTGGCTAAAATTCTAGGTGCTAATATTGAAGATTTTGCAGCTTATCCTAGCTGGAATTTTAAACCAAACTCAAAGATGTCCAATGTCCTTAGAGATTCTCATAAGTCATTATACGGCGAGGATATGAAAATTTTAGTCGTTCACGCAGGCTTGGAATGTGGATGCTTCGCTCCAAAAATTCCAAATATGGATGCTATATCTATAGGTCCTAATGCCCAAGGATTACATTCTCCCTTTGAGAAATTAAGCGTATCGTCTACGTTAAAGGTTCATCAATTGTTAATTGAATTTTTAAAAAATATATAATAGGAAAGGTGAATAATTATGCATCCAGCAATAGCGTTTTTTGCACTAATGGCATTTTTAGCATTTGGAGAAGTGATCTCCGTAAAATCAAAGGCAATAATTCCTTCGATACTCGTATTTTTAATTTTATTACTTTCTACAGTTTGGGCAGGCTTATTGCCAACAAACGTTATCGAACTGGCAGGATTTTCTGAAGCTCTAGTCGATGTCATCATAGTTGTTATTGTGGTAAATATGGGTAGTTCCCTCAGCTTGAGAGAGTTGAAAAGTGAGTGGAAAACAGTTTTAATTGGTATAGGTGCCATCATAGGTATTGCACTTGTAATACTTCCAATTGGTAGCATGATATATGATTGGGAAACTGCAGTTGTGGCTGCTCCTCCTATTGCAGGTGGATTTGTTGCTGCATTCGAGATGTCCAAGGCTTCACTTGAAAAAGGTCTTCCTCATTTATCTACAATTGCTTTATTACTTCTTGCCCTACAAGAATTCCCAGTTTATTTTATACTTCCTTCTCTTTTGAAAAAGGAGGCAAATAGAAGACTTGTAGCTTTTAAGAATGGAGAAGTTTCTTATTCTCATAACGAAGATACTGCAGATGAAAAGAAAATGTTCCCTCCACTTCCAGAAAAATATCAAGATACTAGCATATATTTATTTTTACTTGGACTTGTAGGCGTTTTGGCAATACTAGCATCTAATCTATCTAAGTTTGTTTTCAGCTCAATGGGCGTAACTTTTGGGATATCTCCCACAATCTTTGCTCTTTTCTTAGGAGTATTGGGAGGAGAAATTGGACTTCTTGAAAGAAAATCTCTTCAAAAATCTAATTCCTTTGGATTTTTCGTAGTTGCATCATTGGTTGGAGTTATGGGCGGTTTAGTAAATAGCTCTCCACAAGAAATTCTTGCCATTATCGTTCCTATGATCGTGTTAATCGGTCTTGGAGTTATAGGAATGGGAATCGGTGGAGTAATTGTAGGTAAAATCTTAGGAAATACTTGGGAAATGTCTTTTGCAATTGCACTTAACTGTCTAATTGGCTTCCCCGTCAATTTCTTATTAACTAACGAAGCTATAAATGCCCTTGCTACCACAGAAGAAGAAAAAGATTATTTGGTCAATACCATGGTGCCAACCATGCTCGTAGGTGGATTCACCACCGTAACCTTAGGCTCTGTTATATTCGCGGGAATCTTGGTAAACTTTTTATAAGGCTTATGACGTTTTATAAAAAAACTGTGTTATTATGGAGAGGTATGATTGTCTGCCTCTCTTTTATAAATTAAAATTTTTAGGTGAAATTATGAATCATGAAAAAAAAGGAACTTTATTAGTTTTTGGAGCTGTTCTTCTTTGGAGCTTGGCTGGATTTATAAT
>JAAZCH010000378.1 GCA_012513395.1 Tissierellia bacterium | reverse complement strand
TGGCCCAATTATCATAAGCCAGTCATTTTCACTTATTTCAAAATTTATATCCTCAAGAATTTTAATATCAGAAAATGAAACAGATAAGTTTTTTACTTTTAGCATCATTTCACCTTCCTCATAGAATAATAAATATAAACGAATAACACTGAGCCAATAAAAGATGTAATGACACCTATGGGAAGTTCAATTGGGCTCAAAACAGTTCTAGCTACTAAATCTGCAAATAATAAAAATACACTTCCACCTATGGCTGTGACCAAAAGTAGTTTTGAATGAGTAGGACCTACAAATCTTCTCATAATGTGAGGAATAATAAGTCCAACAAATCCTATGCTTCCACTAAAAGCCACAGAGCCCCCTATAATCGCAGAAACGCAAATCATAATAGAAAGCTTCACTCGTCTCACATCTACGCCGATATGGGCTGCATTTTGCTCACTGATGGCAAAGGCATCTAGCTCTTGGGACTTAGAAAGAATAATTGCACCAAAAATTATAAGTACAATAAATATTATTAAAGCTCCCATGTAAGTACTACCCGCCAAACTTCCCATAGACCAAGAAGTGATAGATTCCAACTTATTAGTTGCAAAGACAATAATAAATGATCTTATACTAGAAGCAAACATAGAGTAAATAACACCCAACAAAATAATCGTGTTAGTAGTAAGATTGAAATCCAATTTATATGACAAGGATAAAATAATTAAAATAGAAATAAATGCAAATAGTATTGCCATAACCACAGTTCCACCAAAGGGAATTCCAGGAATTCTAATATTATAAGCTATTGCGATTACCGCACCCAAAGCTGCACCAGATGTAACTCCTAACGTTCCACCTTCTGCCAAAGGATTTCGAAGTAGTCCTTGCATCGCCGCTCCAGATAAAGCCAATGAGGCTCCCACAAGGGCTGTAGTCAAAACCCTGGGAAGCCTCACTGCTAAAATTATAGAAGAAAAAGCAGATGCCATCTCTTCACCTTTTATTTTAGAAAATAGAATTTCAAAAATTTCACCTATTGAAATCTTAACAGAGCCTACTCCTAAACAAATCGCCATGGAAGTTAGGAGTATAACTGCAAATATTAAATAATGATGAATTTTAAATTTATCTATTTTCTTCATTTCACTCACTTATAAATTTACTTAAAGCCTTCGCGCCTTCTATCAGTCTTGGACTAGGTCTAGACAAACTATCGTCAGTCAAATTCAATACCTTTTTATTTTGTACTGCATTTATTCCTTCCCATCCTGTTCTTCCGAGAATTTCATCTACAGGAGTTTCACCTTCAGTAGAGCCCATTGCTATTGTGACTATAAAATCTGGATTTCTTGCAATTACTTCTTCTTCTGAAACCTCAGACCATCCATCTACATCAGAAAATATATTTTCAAGTCCCAATAAGCTTCCTATCTCGTCCATAAACGTCCCATTTCCACCACTCCAAAGACCATACTCCAGTGGAGAGATTTCAAAATAAATTTTCTTTCCAGCATTTTTCTCTGCAGTTTTTGCCAGTTCTTCAAATTCAGATTTCATCTGAGAAATTAATTCTTGTGAATTATCTTTTAATCCCATAACTTCGCCAACTATATCAATGGATTTATAAACTTCTTCGATTGTGGCTGCACTAGTAATCACTACATTTATTCCAGCACTTTGTAAGGATTCTATTTGCTCTTCAGTTTGTGCCATATCGCTCATCAATACCAAATCTGGCTCTAGGGCAATTATCTCTTCTGCATTCATATCTCTTCCTGTTGCTACTACTGGCAAATCCAAAATGGATTCTGGATAATCTACATAAGTTCCCCTTCCGATTAAGGTTTCAATTCCGCCAATTGCATTTAATATTTCTGCATCTGATGGTCTAAGCGCAATTACCTTTTCTGGAGTTTTGGAAAAAACAATTTCTCTTCCCATCATATCCGTTACAGTAAACTCTCCATCTTCTTTTACGTCTTCAACTTTCGTCTCGACAGGAGTTTCTGTCGTTTCTT
>JAAZCH010000377.1 GCA_012513395.1 Tissierellia bacterium | reverse complement strand
TATCTTTTCTCACTCAGCTCTAAGGGAGGGTTGGGATAATCCAAATGTCTTCCAGATTTGTACCCTTAAGCATAGTGATTCACAAATTGCAAAAAGACAGGAAGTTGGACGTGGACTAAGGCTTTGTGTAAATCAAAATGGGGATAGGATGGACAAAGATAGCCTAGGAGAACTGGTTCATGATATGAATATCCTAACAGTAATAGCTTCAGATTCCTATTCTCAGTTTGTAACAGATTTGCAGAAGGATATAAAAGATAATCTTTACGATAGGCCTACAAAGGCTACAAGAGAATATTTCTTTGGAAAAACTGTTGATACTGAAGAAGGTCCTAGAACAATTACTGATAAAGAAGCTAGTGATATCTTATTCTACCTTATAAAAAGTGACTATATAGATAATGAATTTGAAGTGACAGATAAATATCACAAGGATTTAGAAAATAATGAATTACTTCCTGTGCCAGAAGATTTAAAGGAAATACAAGAAGGAATTCACTATCTAGTTCAGGCTATATTTGATGAAAGTGCACTTGATAAGATGATTAAAAATGACCATGAGACAAAGTTAACAGAAAATGAATTAAATGATAATTTTTACAAAAAAGAATTCCAAAATCTATGGAACTTAATAAATAATAAATATAGTTACAAGGTAAAGTTTGATAGTGAGGAATTAGTAGATAAGGCTATTAAGTATATTGATGATAATTTAAAGGTCTCAAAACTACAATATACTATCTCACAAGGTATTCAGCATGAAAAGTTAGACGAACACTCCTTTGACAGGCTAGATAGTTTTGAAGTTTTAGAGACAAAGACTCAAGTCTTAGACCATGCTAGTATAAGTCAGGTAGAATATGATCTGGTAGGAAAAATTTCAGAAGAAACTGTACTTACTAGGGGGACTATAGTTAAGATTTTAAAGGGGATAGAGGAAAGAACCTTCCAGATGTTTAAGGATAATCCTGAAGAATTTATAACAAAGGTTACTAAACTTATTAATAGTCAAAAGGCTACTATGGTGGTGGACCATATTTCTTATAATCGCACTGAGAACAAGTATGATAGTAGTATTTTTACTGCAGGATCTAAAAACAAGAATATTAAGAATGCCTTAAAGACCAATAAACATATTCAGGATTATGTCTTTGTTGATGGAATTTCAGAAGATAGTATAGAATCAAGATTTGCTAAATCTATAGACAAGGCTGATGAAGTTGTTGTTTATGCTAAATTGCCTAAAGGATTTGCAATTCCAACCCCTGTAGGTAATTATACTCCTGACTGGGCCATAGCCTTTAAGGAAGGAGCAGTTAAGCATATTTATTTTATAGCAGAAACAAAGGGCAGCCTAGATTCAATGGAGTTAAGGAATATAGAGAAGGCTAAAATTGATTGTGCTAAAAGTTTGTTTAATAATATTTCTACTACTAACTTGAGATACGATCATGTGACTGACTACCATTCTTTGTTAAATATAGTAAAGTAATATGAATTTAAGCTAGATTAATATTTTATTTTCCAACAATCATATTGGGAGGGTTTAGGATGGAAAAAACAAATATAGAGAATAATAAGTTTATTCAGCATTATTCCACAAGAATACCATGGAAAGACAACGATTTTACTGGAAGAATTGATGATAATCCTAGATACAATATGGCAGCACAAATAATTGCTAATATCGCTTCTGCTAGGGACTGGGATTTTGAGGAAAAGAATAGAGGGGTTAGTTATCTAGATTTAGATAGTGAAAATATAAAAAGCTGGGTTACTGAAAATGCGGCATTTATGTCTGATAGGGAAATTAGCGTTAATATTAATCATCCTTACAGGAAAAACAATGAAAAATTTAGGCATTATTGTGAAACGGAACTTATGCTGAAACCTTATAGTTTTCTCTTAAGACCCTTTGCTTGGACCAGAAAGGATAATACAATTGAAAAACATAGGCATCATAATTTTTACTTTGATTTGGACAAGACGGAATTAATGCTTAACTGGTCTTCAGCATGGGTATCACATGGCCCTTCCCAAAAGGGTATTTTTGATTATTTTTTTTCAGGAATTGTTCCCAATAGATCCTTAATTTTCCCTTATTATAAGCAGGCCCCCTTTATAGAAGACAATCGAAGGGTAATAGCAGGTATAGGGAATTTAACTGGAAAAATTACTTTACAGAAGTATGATACTGATGGGACTAGAGACGAGTATAACTATATTTGGGAAACAAATGCGGGGCATTCCATCAGAAAGGATGGGAAAAATGGATTTTTAATGCCCTACCATGAGATATATGATTATTTAAAATCTAATCCTGATTTTGATGTTTCTACAGTCACTATTTTTGAGCCAGCTGGATTTAGAGATGAATTCTCATATGCAGCAGAATGGGTAAGCTACGATGCAGTAATAGATTTGCTTAATCAAGCTAAAAGAGCCTTGAAAAATATAGTCCCACTTAAGCTGAAGAATCTAAGCTTAGATTGGACAAATCACCAATTAGAATATGTTGACAGAGAACTTGAAAATGTTTGGAATCAAAGAGGAATCTATCCGGGGTTAGGTTCTGTTTTATCTGCCCTGGGTTTGTCTTATGGTTTTGATATAGCAAAATATATAAATATTGATGAGAATCCTTTAATAGAAGAATTAAAATTATATTTTACTGGGGATAAGGAAATCGGAATAGATAATTTAGATAATAGCTTGGCTGAAAAAGAAGACGAATTTTTAGGGCTTTTGCAAAATAAAAATAAGTTAGACTATTTTGAGCTATTAGCTAGGATGAACCTTTCTAGAGATCAGGCTAGTTTTGCTTGGTCCAGAAGAGATCAATTGGCTGAAAAGATTTTGGATAACCCTTATTTGCTTTATGAGTTGACTCGTAAGGAAAAGGAAACAATACAAATAAGTATATCTCAAATAGATAATGCTATGTTTGTCAATCCTTTAGTTGATAATAAATATCCTCTAAAAAAACCATCCAAAATGAGAACCGCGGGAGATAAGCGTAGATTTAGGGCTATGGTTACTTATGTGTTAAGTGTAGCATCAAATTCTGGTCATACATTATTGACCTTTGAAAGGATAATTGAAGAAATAAATGATCTTCCTTTGGATCAAAAAACAGACTTTGAATTGGAAAAAATCCAGGCACTTTTAGATTTTCTAGAAGAAGGAAAGCTATATGTGGATAGGGAGAATGGCTATATTAAATTAGTGGAATATGAAGACTATAAAAACTTGATTGTTAATGTGATAGATTCAGGTTTAAATAAGGATTATCCTGTCAAAGAGGACTGGAGAGGAATTATTGATAATAAGTTTGGTCCTATAAAAAAAGGAATTGAAGAAAAGGATGAAAGGGCAAGAACCGAAAAAGCTGATGCTTTAAAAATTATGGAAGCTTCAAGAATATCAATTCTTTTAGGTAGGGCAGGAACAGGAAAAACTACAGCCTTAAGTTTATTTGCATCTTCTAAGGAAATAAAAGAAGGTGGAGTTTTAGCCTTAACTCCTACAGGAAAGGCAAGGGTTCAATTAGAAAATCATTTTAGAGAAGCAGAGGCTGAAGCTGACTTTATGACAGTTGCACAATTTTTAGTAAGGTCAGGTGGTTTTAGTTGGACAACCATGTCTTACAAGTTGCCTACTAAGGCGAGTACAAGTATAGCTAAGACTATAATTATAGACGAATGCTCTATGTTGACTGAGGTAATGTTTGCTGGTGTTTTAAAGTTGATTGATTCACATGCGGAAAGAATTATCTTTACAGGGGATCCTAATCAATTACCACCAATTGGTGGGGGAAGACCCTTTGTTGATCTTATAAGCTACATGGAAAATTATCATAAAAATAAGATAGGAATTTTGACTACAGAAATGAGGCAGGGCGCAGGCGGGGACGATGTATCTTTCGCTCAGATTTTTTCAAATTTAGATTTAACTGATAAAGATGTAATTCATAGAATTAAAAATAATAGCTTGGATGGTAGATTGAAATTCATAAAATATGAAGATGTAAATCAACTGGAAGAATTATTCTTTGAAAATTTAACTGATGTAACTGGAATGAAAGATTTAGATGATATAGATAGTTTTAATAAAAGTTTAGGAGCAGAAATTAATAAGTATACTAATTACCCTAATAGCAATGATATAGAGAACTGGCAAGTTTTAACACCAACTAGATTTCTTGGTGTAGGCAGCTACTATTTCAATGAGAAAATTCATGATAAATATAGGCAAGATATTGTTGATAGTTGGAATAAATATCCTTGGAGCAAAAACAAGCCTCAATCTATACAAAATATTGTTTTTGGTGACAAGGTAATTTCAAATGTTAATGGGGAGAGAGATTATTGGGATAATGGGGCAGGCAGGGAATATATAGCAAATGGTGAAATAGGTATAATGGTTAGCTATCCTGGACATTATGGGAAAAATGATAAAAATAAAGATTGGTATAAGTTTCGTTTCTCATCATTTGGAACTAAAGTTTTTTCATATAGAAAGCAGGATTTTGGAGGGGAAAATGCAGATTCAAAATTAGAACTAGCTTATGCCTTAACTATTCATAAATCTCAGGGGTCTTCTTTTGGACAGACCATTGTGATTATTAATGGTAAAAGTTCTTTTATAAGCAAGGAGTTACTATACACAGCTTTTTCAAGGCAGGAAGGTAGTTTGATAATTTTGAGTGATTTATCAATAGAAGATCTTTTGTTATATTCCTATGACTGGTATTCTGATACTAAGCAAAGATTTACAGATTTGTTTGAAAAACCTAATATAGTTCAAATTGAAAAAAATAACCAAAAGAAATATTTCGAGAAAAATTTAATACACAGAACCTTGAGAGGCGAGATGGTAAGATCTAAGTCTGAGGTTATTGTTGCTAACTTACTAGATAAGATGGGTGTTGAATATAAATATGAAGAAGATCTTGTTCTTGGTGAAAGATCCTTTATACCAGATTTTACACTGAGGTATAAGGGAAAGCTCTCTTACCTTGAGCATTTGGGAATGACCAATGACTACTCTTATATGAAGAAGTGGGAGAATAAGAAAGCATATTATCAAGAGTATGGTATATCAGAGAACAAGGGAAATCTTATAATCACAAAAGATGGAATGGATGGTAGTTTTGATACAGAAAAGGTAGAATGCAAGATAAGAAAGTGGATGGACAGTATAGTTTAAAATAACATTATAATTTGATCAAGAAAGTAATTGATGGTCTTTATGTTTTGTATTTAATCATTTAAAAAAACAAAAATCTTATGGTTTTTAGCGAGAGGGTGCCTAACCCAACCCGTATTTTTGTGTAAATATATCTATGGTAATTAAAAAATATTTAATTTTGAACAGGGTCTTAGGGGGAACCCCTAAATCTTTCTGATAAGAACAAGTAGAAAATTGGGTAGAAGAAGCAAGTCTAAAAAAGGCTGGCTTCTTCTATTTTCTTGTAAGTGTGTCTACACTTACTGTGCTTGCTATTAAGGTTTTCTGAATTTCACCTCAGATTTTCTTTATATTATTTTTTCATAAAATAATCACAGAAAGTTTTGTAACTGTAACCTAGGATTTCTAAAGTCTTCAAATAAGGCAGGTATCATAATTTCATATTCCATAACCCTTAATATAACAAGCTTTTATTTTTTTGTGTTTATTTCTGAAGGTTTTAAAAGTTTGGTTACAAGGTTACAAAGTTACAATTAATCTTATCTTTTTTTCTGTGTCCATTTTTCCTTTCCTAGATTTCTTTTTCAAAAAAGCGAATCAAGAGGCTCATATTTTCACTGTTATATATAAGAGGGAAAATATTTTTCTCCAAATAAAAAGAGTGAAAAGAAAGAAAAGGAGAAGAAAAGGATGAGGAATGAAGTTTTAGAATATAGTATCCAGCTAGCCATGCTTAGACAATTATTACTTGAAAAACTAATAGATAAAAGAGAATATTTTAAAATTAAAGAGGTACTTATGAAAAAATATAATATTTCTTCAGATTTGACCTGCTAAATTTAACTAGTCGCGGTAAAATAGGATTGTATAGAGAAATACAAAAGTGAGGTGAGATTATGAAGAATGTAGAAGTAATAAAAGGTGAAGGCCTTTTAAACGGTAGAAGAAATGGTGTGGAGATAAAATTAAAAAGAGTGGCAGCCTATTGTAGGGTTAGTACCGATAGTGAAGATCAGCTTCAAAGTTATCATTCCCAGGTACATTATTATACAGACCTAATCAATGAAAATCCTGATTGGACTATGGCGGGAATATATGCAGATGAAGCAATAACAGGCACACAGATAGATAAAAGATTAGATTTTCAAAGGCTAATAAATGATTGCATGAATGGGGATATAGATATGGTAATTACAAAATCTATATCCAGATTCGCTAGGAATACTTTAGATACACTAAAATATGTAAGGCAATTAAAAGAAATTAATGTGGCAGTCTTTTTTGAAGAAGAGAATATTAACACTCTAACTATGGATGGAGAATTACTCCTAGTTATACTTAGTTCTGTAGCCCAGCAAGAGGTGGAAAATATCTCAGCCAATGTTAAGAAAGGCTTGAAGATGAAAATGCAAAGAGGTGAACTAGTTGGCTTTCATGGCTGCCTAGGTTATGATTATGATAGGGATAGTAAAACCATATCCATAAATGAAGATGAGGCTGATATAGTAAAATATATCTTCAGGAGATACTTAGAAGGGGCAGGGGGAAGTGTTATATGTAGGGAGTTAGAAAACCTTGGCTACAGGTCTCCTAGAGGCTCTAGTAAGTGGTCAGCGACCACTGTACTGGGAATTATAAAGAATGAAAAATATAAAGGGGATCTTTTGATGGGAAAAACTTTTACAGTAGACCCTATTACTAAAAGAAGGCTAGATAATTTTGGTGAAGAAGATAAATTTTACATTAAGGAACAT
>JAAZCH010000376.1 GCA_012513395.1 Tissierellia bacterium | reverse complement strand
CTTTCTGAAAGAAATAATATTATTTGTATTTCAGATGAAGCTCATAGGTCACAGACTAATATTGGGTCAAAATTAAAATATACTGAAAAAGGTGTGGAAACTACTTATGGTTTTGCAAAATACCTAAGAGATAGCTTTCCAAACGCAACCTACGTTGGATTTACTGGAACACCAATAGATGAAACAATTCATGTTTTTGGTGAAATCGTTGATAGTTATACTATGAAAGAAAGTAGCGACGATGGAATTACAGTAAGAATCCAGTATGAGCCGAGATTGGCTAGGGTTATAGTATCTGAAGACCAAGTAAAAGAAATAGATAAATATTACGAAGAGGTTATTAAGGAAGGCTCTAATCCAGAACAGGTAGAGACAAGTAAACGTGCAATGAGTAAATTGAGCAAAATACTTGGACATCCTGATAGGATAAGTAAGTTAGCCTACGATATTGTAGAGCATTACACAAAACTTTGCAGTGAAAAACCTAATATTGTACAGAAGGCAATGATTGTATGTGCTAATAGGACTTTGGCCTTTTTAGTTTATAAAAAGTTAGAAGAAATACAGCCAGATTGGTTTATTCCTAAGAAAACTGAAAGAAATGATTTAGACGAGATTCAATTAGAAAAACTAAAAGAGCTTAGCAAAGTGAATTTAGTTGCGACTCAAGGAAATAATGATCCACAAGAATTATTTGATTTATGTGGTAATAAAAGTCAACGTCAAATGTTAGACGAGCAATTTAAAAACAATGATTCCAATTTTAAAATTGCTATAGTAGTTGATATGTGGATTACTGGCTTTGATGTACCTTCTCTTGCAGTTATGTATATAGACAAGCCTTTACAGAAACATACTTTAATTCAAACAATATCAAGGGTCAACAGGGTCTTTGAGGGCAAGGAAACTGGTCTTGTTGTGGACTATATTGGAATAAAGGAAGAAATGCTGAAGGCAGCAAAACAATATGGAAGCCCACAAGAGAGTCCTATTGATGAATTAAATATTTCTTTAAGTATCTTTAGAAATCATTTATCTTTAATAGAGGATATGTTTATTCAGTTCGATTCATCAAAATTTTTTAATGGTAATCCCACAGAGCGACTATTATGTTTAAACCTAGGTTCTGAGTTTATACAAACTTCAAAAGAGACAGAAATGAAGTTTATGGATTTATCTCGAAAGATGAAAGCTGCCTATGAAATATCTTATCCATCGGGAAAACTTACAGATGAAGAAACAAATAAAGCACAGCTTTATTTAGCAATTCGTTCAATAATTTATAAGCAAACTAAAGGGAATGCACCTGATGCTGAAGTTATGAATAGGGTTGTTGAAAAGATGGTATATGATGCTATAACATCTACAGGAGTTGAAGATATAGTTAATAAAGGTACTGATGAGCTATTTGGTGAAGAGTTTCAAAAACAAGTTGATGAGATAGATATGCCTATATCAAAGTTTAATGCTTTACTAAAATTACTGCGAAAAACAATAAGCAAATACGGAGAAAATAATAAAGTTAAGGCTATAGAATTTTCTGAAAGGCTAAAAAGAGTGGTTGAGTCCTACAATAATCGTGATTCCCAAGTTTTTGTTAGTGAGGTTGTTTATGACTTTATTAATAGTTTGTCAGATGAATTGTTAGAAATATTAAAGGCTCTTCAAGAGGATAAAATATCTTTTGAAAAGATGGGGATTAGCTATGAGGAAAAAGCATTCTATGACATATTGATAAAGGTCAGAGATGATAACGACTTTATTTATGAAGATAGTAAGTGTCTAATTCTAGCTAAAGCTATTAAAGAATTGGTAGATGATAAATCTCAATATGCAGACTGGGCTAGTCGAGATGATATAAAAAATCAACTCAATATGGACTTGACTGTTTTATTATATAAACATGGTTATCCCCCAGAATGGGATGAGGAGATATTTGAAAAGGTAATGGAACAAGCAGAGAATTTCAAGAAAAACATGATAGATGACAGTAATATAATACCTCTTGATAAAAAGCTTATGTCAGACACCCCGATTGAATATTTTACAAGGGATAATATCCAAAACGATAATTTAAAAGTAGCAGAAACAAATATGGTCGAAGAAGAAAAATAAAATGGCCAACATTTACAAATAAAAAGGCCTAAAAATAAAGGAGGAAAATAATGAGTATTCAATCAGAGTTTAAAAAATTTAATAACAAGATAAGGCTTGACTATGGAACTAATTCGGAACTTGCAGAGAAAAGGGATATTTTATTGGGAATTTTGGAAAAAGATGAAGATTTGCCGTCATTTAAGAAGTTAGACCAGGGAAGCTATGCTATGCACACAGGAATAGAGCCAGGAGATGATAGAGAATACGATATTGACGTAGGTTTGAGATTTAATGTTAATAAATCGGAGTATGATCCTATGGACTTAAAGAAAGATATAGAAAAACTTTTAAAAAATCATACAGAGTATGGTGCAGAAATAAAAAAACCTTGTGTAACAGTAACTTATAAAAAAGATGGAGAACCTTCCTATCATGTAGATCTAGTAGTATATGTTTATGAAGACAAAGAAAATACTGATAGTCAGATCTATATTGCAAAAGGAATTGAATGTAATAAAGATTCTCAGAAATGGGAGATAGCTGATCCCAAGGG
>JAAZCH010000375.1 GCA_012513395.1 Tissierellia bacterium | reverse complement strand
CTATTAGTATGTGCTTTAATTAAAAAACTTATTTATATATGCATTAAGAATATATAAATACTTTAGTTTTTAAAACTAAGTTTTAAAGAAGAATAATTGCTTTATAAATACAGATAATAGAGGTATAGTTAGGAGGAATTTAAATGTTTGAACATAAAAAGCAATTATTACAATATAAACCTACTCCTTTTTAATATTAAAAAATAAGTTGAAAATTTTTAAAGTGAAAAAGGGGTTTTTTTATGGAGTCAGTATGGAGTGATAGTTGTAAATTTGATAGAAGAGATAATTTACTATCTTCACCTATAAAGTCAACACGTTTACCGTCTTTTCCAGCTTCCCAAACCCATAGGTTCCAACCGTCATAATTATTATCAGGTCTATTGTATCTAATTTTTACATAAACCGCTTCTGAAGCTTTAATAGCTAAATCAGAATTTTCAGTAGCATCAACATTAATAGGTACTTGAATGAATGTTAAACACATCATTAAACTTAATATTGCGGCTAAAGCTTTTTTTAATTTTTTCATAAATTTTCCTCATTTATCTCAAATTGCCCTTTTACTCAGATATTATTTTGTAATATGAATTTGAAGTCAATTTATATATCACACCATACACTAACAAATAAAATACATAAACTCCAACAAATGCCATGATTTTATATTTGATATTGAATAAACCTATCATAGTTAGTAAATAACTTACTGTGCCAAATGCCACTGCTATGTGAATTCCTGCTGTTATAGGTGGCAAAAAGAAAATGGTTTTGACTTGGGTGAAGATACTTTTCTTTACTTCTGCTTCCGTCATACCCACATTTCTATAAACTTTAAATCGATACCTATCTTCATAACCTTCTGAAAGTTGCTTATAATAAATTACCAATCCAGTGGCGATGATGAAGACAAATCCTAAAAATATTCCCACGAAGAACACTGATCCGTAGATTCCCATAAATTCAGCTTTCTCCGAACTTCTTTCCATAACTCTTTTACTTTCATATGGAAGATTGCTTATTTCTCTATAGACTTCGATAGAATCAGCATCCTTTACGTCAAAGGCAATAAATTCCATATCGTCTAGAATATCTGAGTATTTTTCTTTAATATTATCCAAATCTTCTACGAAAAAATATACAGAATTAAATACAGACATTGTGTTGACAGCATTTGTGTACTTGTAATCTGAAAGTTTCTTGACTGTTTTGATTTCTAAATCCTCAATTAAAATACCCGGCACATTGCTGCCATCTTTTGAAAAATACCACGCTTCTCCTGGATTTAAACTTCCATCATAGCCATCTAGGTCATTGGCATCAATAAGAAAAACCATATTCATGGTATTGAAATTTTCTAAACTTTCTCTGTCTTTAATAATTTTTAGTTCATCACTTTTTAACTCTGTCGTTAGAACTGAATAATTGATTTTAAATTCATTTTCTATGGTTCCACCTTTTTCAGAAACTATTCTCTTAATTTCTTCATGTAAATTAGGTTTTATTTCTTCATCAGAATAATTAATCCTAATCGTCAAATCTCTAGGAAATATATCTCCAATCGTTCTGTCGGCTGTAAAATATAGTGCTACGCCAGAGCCTAACAACACTAAGGCAGCACAACTCATAATGCAAATGCTGGCAAGTCCGTCTGAATTTTGTCTTATCCTCTGTCTTAATCCTGAGATAGCTACGAAATTGTTCGTCTTGTAATAAAAATTCTTATTCATTTTTAATAAGTTCAAAACTACAGTGCTAATGGCACTAAATGCCCAATAAGTTCCTACAATCACAAGCATTACTGCCACTAAAAATAATGTCAACGCATCAAATGGAGATCTCACAGTGATTGCAATATAATAACCAGCACCAATGGCTGCCACGCCTAACGCCGCTTTAATCCAAGTGGGAATAATACCCCCTTCCATCTTTCGAGATTTTGTAAATAATTCAATAGAACTGGTTTTGTAAATGTCTCGTACTCGCAAGAAGATAATTACAATTCCAATGGCCGAGAATATCCCTATGGCTTTTAGCGAATTAAATATATTTGGAATAAATGGATTATAGGCTTCAAATTTTATAATTCTAAAAAACAAATCTATAACCAATTTATTTAGAATAAGGGACAGCAAAATCCCAGTGACAATAGAGGCAATTCCTATTATCAAAATTTCTATTACTACGATTTTTGAGATTTGCTTTTTCTCTAATCCCAATACATTGTATAGTCCAAATTCCATACGTCGTTTTTTCATAATATAATTATCAGCATAAACTAAGAATATCACTGAAAATAATATCATCACGAATTGTCCCAGCCACAACAAGGTTTGGACATAACTCATACCCGAAAAGTTTTTTAACGTTTCGCTCGTAGAGATATTGACAAGAATATTGTAAACCATAATCAAAAATCCGTAAGCTATTCCAAAAGGCACATAGATATTTAGATTTTTAGAAATCCCACCTATTGCCAATTTTCTATAAAGATTCTTCATAGCTACTGTGCTCCTCTTCCGAGTTGTGCCATAGTATTGCTAATATCTTCCATCATCTCGTCTTGGGATTTATTTCCTTTGTAAATTTGGTGAAAGACTTGGCCGTCTTTTATAAACAAAACTCTGGTAGCATAAGATGCGGCTTTAATAGAATGAGTCACCATTAAAATTGTCTGGCCAGTAGAATTAATTTCCACAAATTGTTCTAGCAATCTATCGGCAGATCTGGAATCCAAAGCGCCCGTCGGCTCATCGGCAAAAATAATTTTTGGATTTGTAATCAGTGCTCTAGCAACTGCACACCTTTGTCCCTCGCCACCTGAGATTTCGTAGGGATATTTGTTTTTTAGTTTTTCAATATTTAACTTTTCCAAAACAGGCTCCAATTTTTCTTCCATAGATTTTACACTTTCTTCTTTAAGCACAAGAGGCAGCAACACATTGTCCTTTACCGTAAGATTGTCTATGAGATTATAATCTTGAAAGATATAGCCTAAATTATCCCTTCTAAATCTAGCCATTTCATTTTCTTTTATAGTGCCTAAATCCACATCATTTAATAAAATTTTTCCTTCAGTAGGTCTATCTAGTAAGGCCAAAATGTTTAATAGTGTCGTCTTTCCACTTCCTGACTCGCCCATTATGGCCACGAATTCTCCTGCTTCTACACTAAATGTAATTTCCTTCAGAGCCTCTACTTTTATAGTAGAAAATTTAGACGCGTAAACTTTTTTCAATCCTGTCACTTCAAACAAAGACATATCATCAACTCCTTGTCCAAATTATATTAAAAAAAGAAAAAGCTCGCCCTAATAAAAGCTTACATTTTCTCTTTTGGTCTTACATTTTTGTAAGGTTGGAAATATTTTCAAATTTTAATCTCACTTCAGTAAATTCTCCCAGTTGAGAAATCACTGTTACTTCTATATTAAGACTTTCTGAAATGGACTTCACAAAATTGAGGCCGATACCAGTGGATTTGGAATAAATTCTGCCATTGAACCCAGTAAAACCCAGCTCGAATATTCTAGGCAAATCTGATTCTTGTATCCCAATTCCCGTATCTCTTATAATCAACTCATCCTCTAGAAATTTTATTTGTATTTCGCCTTCGTATGTATATTTCAAAGAGTTAGATAAAATTTGCTCCAAAATAAATCCTAGCCATTTCCCATCGGTTATAAGTTTAATGTTACTGGGCTCATAGTTTAATTTTATTCCCTTTTTAATAAACAAGGCTGAATATTTACGAACTACAGATTTAATAACATCGTCCAAAATTACCTCTTCAAATACATAATCCGTACTGTAAGAGTGATGCCTAAAATACGCCAACAATACATTTACATAATCTTCTATCCTAAGTATTTCCAATTGCAAATCATCTAAACTGCCCTCATCTTCAATTAACAAATTCGCAGCAGCTATGGGCGTTTTTATTTGATGAGCCCAAAGAGTATAAAACTCATTCATTTTCTTTAAATTATCTTTGTCCGTAGATAATTCTATGGATTTATTTCTTTTTATATTTTCCAGTTCATTTATTAGGAGTCTGTCAATTTCATTATCCACATCTCCTGAAAATTCCAAATTGTCATTTTGTATAAATTCCAAAACCGAATTATATTCTTTTCGATACTCATAATATCCAAACAAACTCAAAAGTATAAATAGAATAGAAGATAAAATAATTCCATAAATTACTATTTTAGTATCTATATTATTTCCAAATAGCAAAGCTGAAAAAATAATAATTACAAAAAACACAAAGATTATTTCAAATTTTCTTGCTTTTAAATATTTAAAAAAGCTAATTTCCTTGGACATAATAACCTACTCCCACTTTGGTCATAATTAAATTACCAATCCCTAAATCTTTTAATTTGTTACGAAGTCTGGCAATATTTACAGTAAGAGTGTTGTCATCTATGTACTCATCAGACATCCAAAGCCTTTTCATTAGCTTTTCTCTCGTTACGACAGAGCCTTTGTTTTTTAGAAGTAATTCCAAAATTTTAAATTCATTTTTAGTGAGGATTTCTGTTTTCCCATTGTAGGTTAATTTCATCTCGGATAAATTCAGCTCCAGTCCTTCGTGGTAAATAAAGTTTATGTCCGCTACGAAGTCATAACTCCTGCGAAGCAGAGCGCGAATTTTCGCCAAAAGTATTTCCATATCGAAAGGCTTGGTGATGTAATCGTCCGCGCCTAAGTCCATTGCCATAATGATATTTAAGTTTTCAGAAGATGAGGACAAAAATATAATCGGCACCTTTGAATTTTCTCGAATCATTTTACACCAATGATAGCCATTAAAAAATGGCAAAGTGATATCTAGCAAAACTAAATTAGGAGAGAAGTTTTGAAACTCTTCTATGACATTTTTAAAATCCTCCACCACTTTCGCTTCGAATCCCCATGAGATTAAATTGTTTTTAATGGAGTTAGCGATTGTAGAATCGTCTTCGACTATAAATATTTTATTCATTAATCCCCCACTCCTCCACCGAAATCTCTTGGTCGTACGAAATCTTTTAATATCTTTTTCTCAAAATCTATAACTGCTAGATGGGAAGTTTTCATAATCAGCTCTTCCCCCACGAGATTACTTAAATAATCTTCAATACCAGGATTGTGTCCCACAACCAACAATGACTCTGCACGAATGGAATCAATTTCTCTCTCAATCCCACTAGAACTAGCTAAATACAAATTGTCCAGATAGATAACTTCTCCACCGAATTTTATTATATTCAAAATTAGATCCAAAGTTTCCCTAGTTCTTTTTGCTGTGGAGCAAATTATGTATTCTGGAATATACTTATTTTCTTTCATATATTCAGCTATCTTTTCGGCTTCCCGTCTTCCCCTATTATTTAAGGGTCTGTCAAAATCACTTACTCTAGAATCGTCCCAGCTACTTTTTGCATGCCTTAATAAATAAAGTGTTTTCATTTTATCACCCATTTATTATTATACTCCAAGTATGGGGGTATTTTATAAATTTTGAGATAAATTATTATTAAAATTAATCTAAGATTTCTACATAGCCATCTGTACCATTTACTCTAATTCTCT
>JAAZCH010000374.1 GCA_012513395.1 Tissierellia bacterium | reverse complement strand
TGGATAAACATTAATTTAATCAATATGATAAGATCTATACTTGGTCTGCTATTATCAAGACAATACAATCCTTAAACTAAATCATAGATAAGTTCAAAGTTTATATGTCCATCTATTTTTCGAAGAATATGGCTCTTGGGAACTAATTGTTCTACAGAAATCATTTGAACTTGGTCAGTTTTTCTTTTATCATTTTTATGTAACATAACAATCACCTCATTTTGTAGATATTATATCATGAAATGGCTTGTTTGTTAGGTTTTACATAAAAAAAGTAGATTGAATATATTCTATTCAATCTACTTTGTCATCACTCTGAGGAGAACTAAACAGTTCTCCTTTTTCTTATATAAAATTCTGATTGCTATATATTGCCCAAAATACTATACTGATAATAAATGTAAGCTATTAGAAATATGGAGTAACAGCATTAATAAATAAGGAGGAGTTTATGTATTACGAAAAGGCCAAGAAAATTGAAGATTATATTATCAATTGGAGACGACATTTCCACGAAAATCCAGAGCTATCTACTTTAGAATTTGAGACTATAAAATCTATAAAAGAAGAGCTTAAAGTTTTGGGAATAGATTTTATAGAAGTTCCTGACGGTGGAATTCTTGGATTTATTAAAGGAAATCTTCCTGGTGATAAAAAAGTCTTGCTTCGTGCTGATGTAGATGCACTGCCTGTAGTAGAAAAGGAAAACAATTTGGCAGGACCTAGAACTTGTATCTCCAAAAATGTAGGAGTAATGCACGCATGTGGACATGATGGTCATACGGCAATGCTACTAGGTGCAGCTAAATTATTAGTAGAAGAAAAAGACACCTTTGGCGGCGAAGTAATACTTTGCTTTGAAAGAGGAGAAGAAGGATATAGCAAGTATCGAGAAATTCTAGCATATATGGAAAAATTCCATATAGTTCCTGATGCTATTTGGGCTATACATCTAGTTTCCACATTAGAAACTGGAGTGTTTGGAATTCGAGATGATTCCATGATGGCTGGTTCCATTTTCTTTGAGATAACTTTAGAGGGTCAAGGCGGACACGGTTCACGTCCAGATCAAGCTATCAACCCCATTTCAGCTTTCACCGCAATATACAATTACTTTGAAACTATCAGGCTTGTAAAAATGGATCCTTTCGAAACCCTTTCCTACTCCATAGGAACTGTAAACGCTGGAGTAGCATCCAATGTTATTCCCCAGACTCTGAACTTTAAAGGCACAGTTAGATTTATGGATAGAGAAAAAATTGGAATGCCATTTTATCTAGAATTTAAAGATAAATTAGAAAAACTAGCTAATGCATATGATTGTAAAGTGAATTTCGACTTTTATCCCAAACCTGGATTTCCTGTAGTTAACGACAAAACGGCAGCAGTATGGAGCAGAAATCTTCTAGCGAAAGAATTTGGCGAAGATAATGTAACTATACCAGAACCATGGATGGCTTCAGAAAGTTTTGCAGGATATTTGACCCAGTGGCCTGGAGTCTATGCATTTCTAGGAGTGAAAAATGAAGAAAAAGGTATAGGTGCCGCTCATCATAACGAATATTTTGATATAGATGAAGACGTGCTGGCTATGGGAACCGCCGGCTCTGTAATGTATGCCATAAACTTTTTAAATTCCGATTTAGTTTTGGAAGATAGACCTCTAAAAGGAAACTTCCGTGAATATCTAAAAGAAGTCGACGAAACTGAAGAAAATATAGAAAGATTATTCAGTGTAGACAAACAAGAAATACAATAAACCTGGAGACTGAACACCAGAATTTAGAGCAATAAAAGCGATTTGACAGGGTTTTATTCTAAAGGAAATACTGATAAAATAGTAGTTTGCTCTACAACGTCTTCTATAGATGATAGTGTATACTATGATCAGACAAGATATTTTAATGAACAAATAATAAAAAACTCTATGCTATTATCCGACTATAGATATAATGAATTCGGTGAAATTCTGAATTTCTAATAGACTATTTAAAACTATTGTCTAGAATAATAGTAATAATTAATAGTTAAAGAAAATAGAATAAAAACAAAAACTTGAGTGGGACTAACCTTACTCAAGTTTTTGTTTTATGAAACGAAATCTGTGGAGGACTTCAGGTGTTGTTTATAGTAGACAGAACATCTGCTTTGGAAATAATGCCCTTTAATGTATTGTCCTTCTCATCTACAACAGCGATTGGATATGTTGCTCTAGTTGCCAAATCAATTATTTCACTTATCAATTTATCCTCAGTGGTAGTAAATGTATCTGTAATCATAAAATCTGAAATCGATACTTTTTTCCTATCTGCTGTAATAGCATCTATAATATTGATGACTCCAAAAAATTCCATTTTGTCTCCTACCACATAAGCAGAAGATACTTTATTGTTTCTCATCATCGTAATAGCAAAGCTAGGGGCATCATTTACTCTAACTATACTATTGGGAGTCATCATAGCGTTTTTGACTGTGATGACTTGGGTTTTATCAGCACTATCTATAAACTTCCTTACATAATCGTTAGCAGGATTGGCACTCATGCCTTCGGGAGTGTCCACTTGAATGACTTCTCCGTCTTTCATAATCGCCACCTTGTCTCCCAGTTTAAATGCCTCGTCGATATCATGAGTTATAAAAATTATTGTCTGTCCTAACTTTCTTTGGATGCTCAAAAGTTCGAACT
>JAAZCH010000373.1 GCA_012513395.1 Tissierellia bacterium | reverse complement strand
TCTACAAATACTTACGTCGATGTAGATTTTATTGTAGGAATTAACGGATAATTAACGGTTAATATTTAAACTACATACAAGGTAGAAAATTATACATAAAAGTAATATAAATTTTAGTGAATATATTGTGAAATTTTGATTTACAATTTGTATCAGATACTTTATAATTCACTTAATTAACAAACAACTATACATATAAATTATTAAGGTAAGCAAAAAAATAGAATACATAGTAGTAAAGAATTAAATCATATTGGAGGATTTATATTGAATAACGCATTGGACTTAACAAAAGGTTTTGAAGAAGAAGTTATCGAATTGAGGGATTACTTACATACTTTCCCAGAAGTAGGTGGGGAAGAATTTAGAACCTCTAAATTTGTGGAAGAAGAAATGAAAAAACTAGGGTTACCAACGTATCACCTTAATAAAACTTGCTTCTATGCCGTGTTAGATACGGGCAAACCAGGAAGAAATCTAGTTATGAGAGCTGATATCGATGGTCTTCCAATGGATGAAGAACCATTAAATATTTTAGGCAGAGCTAAAAAAACCGTATCAGAAATTCCAGGTATGTGTCACGCATGCGGACACGATGCTCACACGGCAATTTTAATGACAGCAATAAAAATTTTAGTTGCAAATAAGGATGTATTAAAAGGCGGTAAAATTTATTTTATATTCGAAGCAGGTGAAGAAAATGGTTTTTCATCTCAAGATATTTTAAATTGGTTGAAAGAGCTACAACCTGATGGGATGTATGGCATGCACGTAAGTTCAGCTCACGAAACGAAAACGATAAGTGTGCAAGCTGGGCCCAGAACTGCTGGTATTAAAGCTATCTACGCCACAGTAATAGGCAAGGGCGGACATAGTAGTAGGCCGGACCAATCTATTAATCCTACAGTAGCTGCAGCAAATGCAATTATGGCACTGCAATCTATGACGAATCTATATTCTGATCCATTATATGCTACTACTTTTGCAACTACAGGCATGAGTGGAGGAACGGCGTTTAATATTATTCCTGATGAAATAAAATTTATGGGAAGTTATAGATTTACAGATTTAGAAACAGGATCCAAATTTGAAGAACTGATACCTCAAATAGTTGAAAATGCTGTTGCAACATATGGTTGCACAGTGGATATAGAAGTAAAAGATACCGGTGCATACCCGATAGTAAACGATCCAAAAGTTAGTGCAATTGCAGAAGAAGCACTAAGAAAGGTTCATCCAGAGATGGAGAGAGATTATCCAGTATCTTTGGGATCTGAATCCATGGGAGTATATTTGGCGGAAATTCCTGGATGCTTCGTTTGGGTAGGAACTGCATCTGAAGAATTAGGAACCACGGCAGCACATCACAATGGCTATTTTGATATAGATGAATCCATGCTGAAACCAGCAGTAGACTTGTCTGTTCAATTTGCAATAGATTTTCTTGAAAAAGAATAGAGGAGGAAGATTATGCAATATTTAGGATATCTGCTTATCTAGGTGGTATTGGTATGGTTAAGTGACGTAATCGGAACCGCTACTAAAGCTAGAATACCAGGAGCGTTTATGCTTTCAGTATTCTTGTTAGTAGGATGGTGGACTGTACTTCCTATGGACGTTTTAGAAACTAGTACAGTTTCAGTTATGGGAACATTTGTAATCAGTTACATAATGGTACAAATAGGAACGTTATTTGATCCAGCTACCGTAAAGAAAGAATGGAAGACAGTTGTCGTTGCATTGGCTGCACTTGTTGGACTTTTTATAACTACATTCGGAATAGGCCAATTCATCGTAGGAAAGGACATCGCTATAGCAGCAACACCTACACTTGCAGGTGGATCCATGGCAACATTGATAATCAATGCTGCGGCAGAAGAAGTTGGAAGAACAGATGTTATAACGGTAGCGTCATTGGCACTATCACTACAAGGTTTCGTAGGGATGCCAGGAGCAGCGTTTATGCTTAAAAAACACGGTACAATTCTTCTTGAAGAACGTCGCGCAGGAAAAGCAGTAACAACTGATAGACAAAACGTAGACGTAGAACAATTGTTAGCAGAAGAGCTAGAAGGAACCTCAGAAGGCAAGAAAAAGCTTATAGAATTGATACCTTTAAAGTATAAGAGTACAAACTTTTATCTTATGACATTATTATTTTATGCTTTTCTAGCTATGCTTTTGGCAAACTGGCTAAAAGGCATGGGCTTTACCATCGTTACAAGCTCTATAACAGGTATACTTATAGGTATAACAGCTAATATTTTAGGACTAATAGACAGAGACCCACAAGGTAAAGCGCAGATGACAGGACTTTCTAACTTCGTACTTATGCTAGCGGTACTAGGTGGACTTAGAAATGCAACTCCACAAGTTGTTATGTCAGTTGCAGCACCATTGACAATTTGTATCATATTAGCAACTATCGGTATATTAGTAGTAAGTCTTGCAATGTCAAAAGTAAGTGCAATCGGATATAACAAGTGGATATGTATGGCTATAGGACTTAACTGTTTCCTAGGCTTCCCGCCAAACTATTTCGTTACGATAGAAACTATAAACGCATTAACTGACGACGAAGACGAAAAGCAATATTTAAACGACGAAATGATGCCTAAGATGATATTAGGGTCAGTTATAACTGTATCTATAGTATCAGTAGTAGTTGCAGGATTAATGGTACCAATGTTAGCTGGACTATAATTTATAACAAAATTAAAAATGATTTGGGCAAATGCTCAAATCATTTTTTTGAAAAAAATTAGAAATAACAATTTAAATTTTTCTAGAATTTACCAATCCACGAATTAAAAAATAAGAAGGAACACCAAAATAATCTCTAAGAGAACCCAAATGCTCGCCACAATTTATGCAATAAAGTCCATTGCCCATTTCATCGATATCGAATTCTGACTCCACGATTCTATCTCTTTGTATCTTAATTAAATTTCCTCGACCGCATTTTTGATAAATCAAAAGAGGAGTCTTGCACAAGTTACAAGAAACTAAAAGAGGATAAGTGTTTTTTATTTTTCTCATGTATGGATTTTTATATTTCATTAAATCACCTAGGGATATAATACCATATTTATTGAGCACTAATTAGAAAAAAATTCTATCTCTTAAAAAGACAGGATTAAATCCAGATGTTCTAAGATTATCATCATTGGTGTAATTGGATTTTGTTTACTTTCGATAGTAGTTGGGAAAATATTAG
>JAAZCH010000372.1 GCA_012513395.1 Tissierellia bacterium | reverse complement strand
TTAGTGGCTATGTTGGCTAGGGAGCTTAGTATATGACTGGAAATAATTATAGTTACGTTTTTTTCTTCGTTTAGAGCTTGGAGTAAGTGTCTGATTTCTACTATGCCTACTGGGTCGATTCCGTTGGTGGGCTCGTCTAATATTAGTACTTCAGGGTTTGTCAGTAACGAAAGTGCAAGGGCAAGTCGTTGTTTCATTCCTACGGAATATTTTTTCACTTGTTTTTTGTCATCTGGATCTAGTCCAACTTGTCTAAGGGTTTCGTTGATTGTGTTTTTGTCGGTAACTCCCCTTTGGATTCTAAAATACTCCAAATTGTCTTTTGCAGAAAGCTCTCCAAACAGCGTGGGGTTTTCCACTATGGAAGCCATTCGTTTTCTTTGTTCCATTAGATTTGTTTCTTGAAAGAGCTCGACAGATCCTTTTGTGGGTTCTGTAATTCCACTTAGGAGTTTTAATAGAGTGGATTTTCCTGCTCCGTTTTTTCCTACTATGCCGTAAATTTCTCCTTTTTCGATATTGATGGAGACGTCTTTTAGGGCGTAAACATTTTTATATTTTTTAGTTAGATTTGTAGTTTTTATAACTGTAGTCATATTATTCTCCTAGTAAATTTCTCGTTTTTTAAAGGCCAATAGTCCCGTTCCCACATATGCTATTAAGACAAAGATTATGCTAATTCCTATTACTTTAATGTTAGAAAATAGGGATTCGCTACTTGCAAACTTTTGAAGAATTGAGTAGGGTTGAATTTCTGACAGTACATTGAAAAAAGGCTCAAATCTCGTTTCTTTCGAAAACATTGAAAGCATCATAGTCAATAGTGGAATTAAAATATAGTTAGAAATCGCTCCTAGGGATACGTTGTTTGATAGGTAAACTAGTCCCATTATAGCGTTGTTTAGGTTTATATTGAGAAAAATCATATTCCCTACCATATGGATAAAAGCTTTGTAGGGTTCGAGATTTCCCAGTCCTTCTACAAAAATTCCGCTAATTATGGCAAGGGCTGCTAAAATCAAAGTTGTTACAAGAGAAATTAATTGCATCGAGATTAAATCCCAAAAAAACATCTCCGATCTTCTAACTCCGTGGGAGAGAATTTGGATTTTTGTGTCTTTAGTTTTATAGGCTATTATTGCTGAAATCGAGCTAACTAGAAGAATTGCCAAAGATGCAAAACTTTCCATAATTAAAAAATAGTTTTCAAAATTTGGATTGGTTAATTTTATTACTCCTACAGTTATTACGATTATAGCTAGAGAAAAGAGCAAAAGCCCTTTGTAGATTGGGGTTTTAAAGGTTCGCAATAGCTCTGATTTTATATAATTTATCAAGTTAAATCCTCCTTATTAATTTCTGTATATATTATAGGATAAGTTGAGATTAATTGCATTTGTAAAGGGTTAAGGTAGTATAAAGGAAATATAAAGGAATGCAGAGTACGCATTAGATAGATAATAGTTAAAAGTGTAAAGTTAGCCTACGTCAAGTTAAGGGGAATTTTCCAACGTAGGGGGCGTATTCCAAGAGCAAGGATATCGACATCTTATTTTATTTGAAATTGCAATTTACCAAAATATAATATTCCGGAGGAGATCGCCCCGTTGTAATGCACATAATAGTTTAGAGTTAAAAGTGTAAAGTTAGCCTACGGCAAATTAAGGGGAAATTTCCATCGTAGGGGGCGTATTCCCATGGGTATCGGTTTTGTAGGGGACGTATTCCTATGCGTACCGGTTAATAATATAAAAATAAAGGTCTCGATAAATCCTTTTTCGACTACCCTCAACGGCAGGTAAGGATTTGGTCTCAAAAGGATATTATCTTCGACCTTTGAATTATATTCGGGTTGTGTAGGAACACATTAGATAGATAATAGTTAAAAGTGAAGAGTGTAGCCTACGGCAAGTTAAGGGGAATTTTCCATCGTAAACGATGGCGGGTTGCGCAGGAACTCATCCCCTACGATAAAAAACCCTTACGTTTGTAAGGGTTTTTATCTCTTATTATTTTGTTTAATAAATGGATAGATCTAATTCTTTTGAGATTATTTCCATCATTTTCGTTCCTACTAAACTGTTGCCAAATTCGTCTAATCCTGGACAATAGGTTGCAATTCCATGTCCAGTTTTAGGTGCTGCAATGATTCCGCCACCGACCCCACTTTTCGCTGGCATTCCTACGTTTAGGGCAAATTCTCCTGCGTAATTGTACATCCCACAAGTTGACATTACAGTTCTTAAAATTCTTCCATATTTTTCGTCAAATTTTCTTTCTCCGGCGACTAGATCGTATCCGTTATTTGCAATAATAGAACTTAGTCTGCTGAGGTTAACAACATTTACTAATATTGCAGAGGTCTTGATGTAGGTTTCTAAGACTTTTTGTCTTGGCGTGTCCTCTGGCAAAACCCCTTTTCCCACCATTAAGTTTATTATTGCAATATTATTATACGCTGTGTCCATTTCCGATTGATAAATTTCTTCAGAGTGAGCTAGGGTGTTGTCTCCCATTAAGTTTTTTGCTGCTTCAAAGATTAAATCTTCTGTGTCATCTCCGTATATTTCATATAACAAGGCGATGGAAGCCATTGCTCCAGAATTCACAAAAGGGTTTCTGGGTTTTCCTTCTGCTAGTTCAATGTCCATTACGCTATTAAAAGCTAGAGCTGTGGGTTTTACGCCTATAGTTTTTTCAAGTTTTTCTTTCTTTACTCTCTCCAGGGCTAATAGGTAAAAGACAACTTTCAAAATACTTTGGATTGAGAATTTATCTTCAGTGTCTCCGTAGGAGAAGATGTTTCCTTCTAAGTCGATTAAGCTAACTCCGGCTTTTGTTATGTCGGCTTTTCCTAGTTCTGGAATATAGTCTGCTGCTTTTCCCTCTTTAGCAAAGACTATAGATTTGTCATAAGCTTTTTTTAATAATTCTTCCATTTTTCCTCCTTTCTCTTTTAAGTTTATTTTCTATTCATATGGTTAAGGTCATATTCTGCC
>JAAZCH010000048.1 GCA_012513395.1 Tissierellia bacterium | reverse complement strand
CAGTCACAGCAGAAGCAACCGAACTCCCATGGGATCTGCTTAAGACTATGAGAGATAAAATCATTGCAAACGTACCGGGAGTCAATAGAGTGCTGTGGGATATCTCAGATAAACCCGTAAGTACGATAGAGTGGGAATAAGACCAAGAAAGAAGAAAATTGCTTAAAATCAAGGGTTTCAAGGCTTTAAAAAGACCAACCGGGACAAAATTGGGTAAAAAAGTTAAAAAGAATAATGCTGGGAATGTTGCCGAGTGGCTTAAAAATGAATAAAAAATAGACCGTAGCGTTATATGATGTGCTACGGTCTATTTTTTTAGCCATATTTATTTTTTAAATAACGAGCTTGATTATCTAGTTCTGGGAACAAGATGGACTCATTAATTCCTAAAGTATCTAATTCTTTGAGTATTGAATTTTTGCTATCCTTATCAATCGTAAAATCAATTTTTTCTTTTTTAGAAGTAAATTCAACAATCCATTTTTCTGGAATTGAAGCACAAACACCTTTTTCTTCATTAATTCCGAAAATTAAAAAGGCACCACTTTGTTTTATAATTCTATTATTACTTTGTTTTACTTTTACGGCAACAACTTGTTCAATATCTTTTGGATCTATTATTGGTTGGAAATAGGCTTTTTCTTCTTTTATTTCATGAAGTAGATATTTGATTTCATTTTCTTTATTGAATGTTTCTATATCTAAATTTTGAATACCTTTAATATTAAAAGAGATTGGTCTTTTAGCTATATTTGCTAAGATACTGACAGTATCACTATCATAATATTTTATGTGAGAATTTGGAATTCTAAAAACTACAACTCTCCCATCTTCGTTTTCATTGCCACTACAGGCGAAATAAAGAGCTACTAGCGGATTAGAAGTAATATCTAATAAACGTGTAGGAAGACCATAATGTTGCATTTTTACTAGTTTTTCTAAAGCACTTTTTTCATTCAAAAAATCTATTGGTGTCCTTAGTATAAACTCTTTAATTATTATATTTTCATTTGAAATTAGTTTTTCGCTTCTATAGATACTAGGTTTAAGTTCAAAACCAACATCTGAATGTCCTCGAAAGAAAAGTTCAGTTTTGCGTGGGCCTGGTATTTTTCTGAGTTCAGTAATAAAATCTGAAATATTTTTTATTGACATATTACTTCCCTCTTTTTATTTTAAAGGATTTTGATTTCTTAGGATATGACAATTTCCAATCGTCAAATTCCTCATCAGAAATTTCCCCATTATAGTGTTTCTTTCTCATCTCATTCCATTCTTTGATAAAGTTATTAAAATTTTCATCATGGAAAATGAGACCAAGTGTAGAATCTTCTACTAACGGTCTTATTTTAAAATCTTTTTCATAATCAAATACAACTTGCATAAATTCAAAAATAGAAATTGGTGTATGGTCAACTAAAGCAGAGGCATCACACTGTAGTGCTTCAGCTATTTTTTTTAATTGTTCCTTGTCAGGAGATCTATATCCTAACTCATAATTTCGTATAGCAGAATCTGTTAAACCTGACATATAAGCTAATTCCTTCTGTGTCAACTTTCTTAGTAATCTTAGTTTTCTTAATTTTTCACCCGAAATCATGACAGCCTCCTCTCAAAATAATTAACTATATTTTATCACATGGTAATACTAATCACAACAGAAATGAACTGTTGTATTTTTTAAATACTCAATAGAATCAGCACATAAAATATCAAACGAATTAAAATTGATATTGACAACACGAAAATGTGCTGTTAATATATAACTAAACAGCACAGAAGCGTGTTGTCAGAATATAAGAAAACCAAATTGACGCTCGTCATAAATTCATTGATGAGAACCTTATAGAAAAAACAATAAGGAGGTAAGAAATGAGCAAAGTATTTATGACAGCAAGAGAAGTCCAGGACTTCTTGGAAGTAAGCAGAACAACTGCTTATCAACTCATTGCTGAAATGAACACAGAGTTACAAGAACTTGGTTACCGTGTTCAAAGAGGCAAAATTAATCGTCAATATTTCATGGAAAAGTATTGCTATGGAAATCAAAAAATATAGGAGGGATAGTGTGGGAGCCTACAGAGATGAAAGTGGAAACGGAACTTGGTACTGCAAATTTAGTTATTACAATTGGCAAGGTAAAAAGGTTAATAAGAAAAAACGTGGATTTAAAACGAAAAAAGAAGCCCTTGAATGGGAACAAAGTTTTCTAAATGAACAATCTGGCAATTTAGATATGACTTTTGAAGAATTCTTTGAAGTTTATAAAAGGGATAAGGCACCAAGGATAAGATTAAATACTTGGAATACCAAGGAAAATATTATAAAAAGTAAAGTCATGCCTTATATTGGTAATTTGAAAATGAATGAAATCAGTAAGGTCACTATTATTCAATGGCAGAACAAGATTATGAACATGGTGGATGAGAATGGCAGAAGATATTCTCCGACCTATCTTAGGACTATCCATGCTCAGTTAAGTAGTGTCCTCAATCATGCCTGTAAATACTATAATCTACAGCATAATGTTGCTAGACAAGTTGGTACTATGGGGCAAAAAGAGGGGCAAGAAATGTCTTTCTGGACACAGGAAGAATTCGAAAAGTTTATCAATGCTATAAAAGATAAGCCTGAACATTATCATGCTTTTGAAATTCTTTATTGGTGTGGTTTAAGAATGGGTGAGTTTCTAGCTTTAACCAAAGAGAAGTTTGACTTTAACAATAATACTGTTCGTATAGATCAGTCTCTACAAAGGATTAAAGGTAAAAACTACATTACAGAACCTAAAACAAAAAAGAGTATCAGAACGATTGTTATGCCTGATTTTCTTTCTGAAAACATAAAAGCCTACTTAGATGGCTTCTATAAACTTAAGGATACAGATTTAATATTTTCTTTATCTAAAAGTTCTCTTCATAGAGAAATGGCAAGAGGAAGCGAAATATCTGGAGTTAAAAGAATAAGAGTTCATGATTTGAGGCATTCTCACGTTTCTCTATTAATTGAACTTGGTTATTCAGCTATTGCTATAGCAGACCGTGTTGGTCATGAATCCATTGATATAACTTATCGATATGCTCACCTTTTCCCTAGCAAACAGATTGAAATGGCTGATTCATTAAATAACTTGAGAAAAACTACAGAAAATGATTGGACCAGCCTGCTTGAGGAGGATGAAGATGGCGAAAATATTTAGAAGAGAAAGTATTCAGAAACTAAAAAAGAAAAAACTTAAAAAGAAAGAAAATAATCGAGTCAGAAATAAATATGTCAATTTTAGAGTAACACCCGATGAATATGACTTACTTAATAAAAAGGTTGAGATGAGTGGTTTGTTAAAACAGGACTATATTATTCAAAGTTTGCTTAATCATGAGGTTAGAATCGTACCAGATTATCGCCTTGCCGATAGTGTTGCTAAAGAAATCTTTCAATTAGCTAGAGTAATTAAAAAATTCGGTCAGTTAGATGACCAAGAACAAGAAATCTTAATATTTATTTTAGAAATTTATGAAGAACTTAAAAAAGAAAAAAGCCTTTAACCCAAAAGGCCAAAGGCAAAACACTCCTGTGGGAATGTTCTCTAGACAAGTCCATTTTATCACAGGAGTCTTGCTAATACCAAATTAGGAGGACAAAAATGGAAAACAAATATAACTAT
>JAAZCH010000371.1 GCA_012513395.1 Tissierellia bacterium | reverse complement strand
TGTTAAAAAAATGAGTACTGACCTTAAGCCAGTACTCATTGCTTGTATTATTTAAGGTTTAACAGCGTCACGTATAGCAGATATTTCATCTGTAGCTTTACCAATTGCTGAAGAAATTGTGATTTCACCGCTTGTAACTTTGCCTTCAAGTTCTTTTACTGCAGTTCTAACATCTTCTGGCACCATTTTTTGGTAATATTCGTTGTCAGCAAGCCCTACTCCACCTTCGTTTATTCCAAGATTGTCAGTAGTTCCTATTGGAAGTTCGCCTTTTACATAAAGATCGATTGCTCTATATAGAGAATCTCCAACGTTTTTTAATACAGAAGTAGGAATAACTTCTGCTAGATTTTCTTGGCCTTGCTCTTTGTACTTCAATGCTTGGTCTGAGTCTACTCCTAATACCATAGTATTAGTTTCTGCTGCTGCTTCTATAAGCCCTACACCAGTTCCTCCTGCTACGTTAAAGGAAATGTCTGCGCCTTGGTTAACCATTCCTAGAGTCAATTCTTTACCTTTTGATGGGTCAGAATAACTTCCAGCATAAGTGGTAATTACTTTTATATCTGGATTGAATTGTTGTGCTCCTTCAATATATCCAAGTAAGAAGTCATTGATTATAGGTTGGTCAACGCCACCTAGGAATCCTATTGTACCTGTCTTACTAATAGCTGCTGATACATATCCACCTAAGAATGAAGCTTCATTTGCTTTGTAAGTGATACAATAAACGTTTGAAAAGTCACCTGCGTCCCAGTTGATTTCAGTGTCAAATAATATAAATGTAGAATCTGGATAATCATCTGCAACGTTTTCGAATGCAGTTTGCAAAGTAGCTGATGCCATAATAACATCATATCCCATCTCTGCAGCATCGATCAAATTCGGCTCGTATTTGTTTGGATCATGACCATATTCAATAACTACAGGTTTTACTCCAAAATCATTGGCAGCTCTTAACAATCCTTCATTCGCAGAGTCGTTAAAAGACATATCCCCTAAGTTACCTATCAATAGTGCAACAGTTACATCCGAGCCTTCGACAGCTTCACCTGTCTTTTCTCCACCACCAGCGGGTTCTTTTTTAGTATCTCCGCCACAAGCTACAAGGCCGATAACTAAAAGAAATACCACTAATAATGTATAAAACTTTTTCATTTTCAATACACCCTCCTATTATGTCTTCACCATTTACGAAATATATAAATAAAACGGGAAAACATATTCTTTGTATAAAATTATACAGATTCATTTGCCCAATGTCAATTAATACATACGATTTCATGATTTAATATTTAAGTATTAAACCTATTGACAACACCATGAAATTAATGTATTATTAAGATAATTGTTGGTTATCAAACTTTTGTCGGAGGTGTGTCTTGTTAAATTCAAATGAACTAAAAGTTTTACAAATAATTAAAGAAAATCCTTTCATTACACAAAATGATATAGGAAAAGAATTAGGCCTGAATCGCTCCACTGTGGCTACAATAATATCTTCCCTGGGAGAAAAAAATATTATTTTAGGCAGATCATATATTTTAAAAGAAGAAACTTCTGCGGTATATTGTATCGGTGGAATCAATGTAGATAGAAAATATAATCTCATCGGAGATTTAGTTGAGGGTACAAGTAATCCAGCTCACTCCCAAGTTTTTGTAGGAGGAGTAGGAAGAAATGTGGCAGAAAATCTTGGAAGATTGGGCCACGATCCTTATATGATTTCCGTAGGTGGGTACGATCAAGATTTTGAATTTATTAAGAAAAAATCCCAGGACTTTATTAACTTTCAATATGTAAAGCAATTACACGACTACTCTACTGGTTCTTATTCAGCTGTTTTAAATGGCGAAGGAGAAATGCAATTTGCAATTTCAGTAATGGAAGTATTAAATGAGATGGATGTCAAATTTATATCTGCTTTCCAAACTATTTTGAAAGATGCTAAGTTAATCGTGGTTGATTTGAATCTTCCACTGGAAACTGTGGAGTATTTGACAGAATTTTCAAGATCCAGGGAGATAGACTTAGTAATTATTCCAGTTAGTTCTCCTAAAATGAAAAATTTGCCCAAATCCCTTGATGGGGTTAAGTGGATAATTGTAAATCAAGACGAGTCGGAATCATTTTTTGGCGTTAAAATAAAATCTGATGAAGATTTTGATAATTTAATAGATAATTGGCTAGAAACTGGTGTGGAACAAGTTATCGTAACTAGAGGAAAAAACTATAGCGTCTATGGTAATAATAAAGGAAAAAGATTAAAGTTTTTCCCACCAATGACAGACAATGTCATAGACGTCACTGGAGCTGGAGACTCTTATTCTGCAGGGGTAATTCACGGTCACCTTCTGGGGCTTTCTCCTGAAGAAACTATAGAATACGCAATGACAAATGCATTTTATACCATACAAACAGACAGCACAGTAAGAGAAGACTTAAATAAAAATAAATTAGAAGAACAAAAAAATTCATTAAAGGAAAAGGGGTTATTCAAATGGAGTTAAAAGATTTAATCGTTTATAGCAAGGAAGTAATGGATGCAAAAGAAAAGGGACTTCCCATCGTGGCACTGGAGTCTACAATTATTTCTCACGGAATGCCATATCCACAAAACGTAGAAATGGCTACAGAAGTGGAAAGTATCATTAGAGACAACGGAGCTGTTCCTGCAACTATTGCAATCATGGACGGCAAAATTAAAATCGGTTTAGAAGAATCAGATTTATTAAAATTAGCTACTGAAAAGAAAGTTACAAAAGTTTCCAGAAGAGACTTGGCAGAAGTTTTATCAAAAAAAATAACTGGCGCTACTACTGTGGCAACAACTATG
>JAAZCH010000370.1 GCA_012513395.1 Tissierellia bacterium | reverse complement strand
TTTTTAAAAATTTGAGAACAAAAAATAAGGTATCAGTTCCTTTCACTGGCACCTTATTTTTGTATCTAGAACAATTCTTTTACTCTGTCTAAAATTTCATTGGCTACATCTAGTTTTGACATCAATTCTAATTCTTCTACATTTTCATCTTTGTCTATTATAGTTACGGCGTTGTCGTCGGATTTAAACCCAGCGTCTGATCTTTTTATATTATTTATTACTATCATATCAAAGTTTTTTGCTCTAAGTTTTTTCAATCCATTTTCAATTTCATTTTGCGATTCTGCAGCGAATCCTACTATGATTTGTTTTTCTTTTAATTCTCCCATAGTCTTTGCGATGTCGAGATTTTGTACGAGGGAAATGGACATTTTGTCTTTAGATTCCTCTTTTTTTATTTTTTCGTCTATATACTTCTCTGGTCTAAAATCTGCAGGGGCAGCTGATTTTATCAATACATCGGTATTTTTAAATTGTGCATTAACTGCGTTAAACATTTTCTGTGTAGAACTTATTTGAATAAACCTCTCGACTTTTGGTGGTTTTAGATTTGTTGGTCCACTAATAAGAGTTACTAGAGCACCTCTCTTTGATGCTTCTTCTGCTAAAGCATATCCCATCTTCCCGCTGGATTGATTTGTTAGATATCTTACAGGATCTATGGCTTCTTGGGTCGGACCTGCTGTTATAGTAAACTTTTTGCCAGCCAAATCTTTTTCTCTAAGGACAAAGTCTATTTCTTCAACTATTTCTTCAGGTTCCAACATTTTTCCATCTCCCACGTCTAAGCAAGCTAGTAAATCTGTATGAGTTCCTAAAATCGTAATGCCTCTGTCTCTAAGTTTTTGCATATTCTCTCTATTGGCGTCACTGTTAAGCATAAATGTATTCATCGCAGGAACAAGAATGACAGGAGAGCGATGTGCCAAAAAAATACTAGATAGCAAATTGTCTCCTATTCCGTTTGCAAACTTTGCAATTGTATTTGCCGTCGCCGGAGCGATTACAATAATGTCCGCCCATTTAGCCAGTTCAATATGTTCCACTTCTGGAGTAACTGGGTGATCAGAAAACATTTCAGTATAAACGTAGTTGTCCGTCATAGTTTGAAATGTAATGGGCTTCACAAATTCTGTGGCGGATTTAGTCATGACGACTTTTACTTTGGCTCCTTGTTTTCTTAGAATAGAACAAATTCCAGGGGATTTATATATGGAAATTCCACCTGTAACTCCTAATAATATTTTTTTATCTTTTAATTTCACAACAAGCACCTCAATTTTAATTAGTTCCAATTATATCTTTCTATAAGTTTTGATTATCTCTATGCTTAATTTTACCATATCAATCATCAAATAAATCTTTAACTTGCAATTTATTTAATATCTGATATACTTTTTAGTAATTGAATATTGCTTTGAGAGGAAATAGTATGAATTGGAGCCCTTTAGAGAGTTAGCGGTTGGTGAAAGCTAATAGGTAGAAGATTTTGAATCCGTCCTTGAGCATATGTAATTTTGAGTGAGCTATTTAGCTAACTAGGGTGGCAACGCGGGTAATCTCGTCCCTTTTTTGGGGATGGGAATTTTTTATTTTATGGGAGGAATATATGATAGACATTAGGTTGATTAGGGAAAATCCAGAGGTAGTAAAAGAAAATATCAAAAGAAAGTTCCAAGACGAAAAGTTAGAACTTGTGGACAAGGTTAGAGAACTAGACGAAGAGTTCAGAGCGAAAAAAACTAGAGCAGATGAACTTCGTGGAGATAGAAATAGAGTTTCCAAAGAAATCGGCGGCTTTATGGCGAAAGGCGAAAAGGACAAAGCAGAAGAAGCTAAAGCTGCAGTAGGAGAAATCAATAAAGAACTAGAAGAATTGGAAGCTAGAGAGGTTGAACTGGAAAAACAAATCTATGACATCATGATTGTAATTCCGCAAATTATGGATCCAACTGTGCCTCTTGGAAAAGATGATACTGAAAATGTGGAACTGGAAAAATTTGGCGAGCCAGTAGTGCCTGATTATGAAATTCCTCATCATATCGACATTATGGAATCTTTAGCAGGAGTGGACTTGGAATCTTCTAGAAACACAAGTGGACACGGATTTTACTATCTCGTAGGAGATGTGGCTAGACTACATTCAGCTATGACAGCTTATGCTAGAGACTTTATGATTGACAAGGGCTATGTATATCACATTCCTCCATTTTTAATTAGATCTGAAGTTGTTACTGGTGTAATGAGTTTCAAAGAGATGGAAGATATGATGTATAAAATCGACGGTGAAGATTTATACTTAATCGGAACATCTGAACACTCTATGATTGGTAAATTTATTAATACAATCGAAGATGAAGATAAAATGCCTTTGACACTCACAAGCTATTCTCCTTGTTTTAGAAAAGAAGTGGGAGCGCATGGAATCGAAGAAAGAGGAGTTTACAGAGTTCACCAATTTGAAAAGGCTGAGATGGTAGTAATTTGTAAACCTGAAGATAGTCCATATTGGTATGATGATCTTTGGAAAAATGCTGTTGAATTCTTCAGAAGCTTGGAAATTCCAGTGAGAACTTTGGAATGTTGTTCTGGAGATTTGGCTGATTTAAAAGTTAAGTCACTAGACGTAGAAGCTTGGTCACCTAGACAACAAAAATACTTTGAAGTAGGAAGTTGCTCTAACTTAGGAGATGCTCAAGCTAGAAGATTAAACATCAGACTTAGAGGAGAAAATGGAAATTACTTTGCACATACTTTAAATAATACAGTAATTGCAACCCCAAGGGCGATAATTGCATTTTTGGAAAATATGATTCAAGAAGATGGAAGCGTTAGAATCCCTAAAGCATTACAACCTTACATGGGTGGAATAGAAGTTCTAAATCCTAAAACAAAATAATAGATAGTTTAAGCACTAAATCTTTTTTGATTTAGTGCTTTTAGATTGATGGGAATCATTTTATTAAGGTCGGAATATCATTCTTTTTCGAGCGTATATGGCCCGCCGGCCCGAGGGTACTCGAAAAAGAATGATATGGAGACCTTTGTCAACATTTTGGCTAATTTTCTTTGAGATTTAGTGCTTTTGTGTTTTTTCAGCTAGTTTTTCCTTACAAATATAAAATTTTTCTAAAAAATGGGGAATTGTCAACCATTTGTAAGGAATTTTTTTATGTTTTGGTATATACTAATAAATAGATTTCAATGCAAAATAAATGGAGAATAGAATGGATAATTATAAAAAAAATTCAAGACAAATATACCAACGTAGAAGGATAGTAGCCATAATCGTATCCTCTTTTGTGCTGATAGCTTTAATAGCATTAATAGGAAAGATATTCCTTTCAACTAGTGGAAAAGATGCAGATGGAAAAACTAAAGATAAAATTCTTACTACCAGTGAAATAAAATTGGACGAAAGCGATATAGACAAATTAGTAAAGGGAACTACTACTCTGAATATTTTTGAAAACAGCGAAAAGAATATTTCAGATAATTTAGCTTCATATAAACTTCGCCCATACAGATTGAAAACCATTAGAGATCAATCTATGGGAAAAGGCCCGAGACAAAGTTTATTGAAAAAAGAAGTTTTCTTGACTTTTGATGATGGACCTTCATCTGAAGTTACTGAAAAAGTTTTGGACGTTTTAAAGGAAGAAAATGTCAAGGCTACTTTTTTTGTAATTGGAAAAAATGTAGAAAACTATCCTGAAATACTAAAAAGAATTCACGAAGAAGGGCATGGTATAGGAATTCACACCTATTCACATAATTATAACGAGATATATGCAAGCCCTGATGCTCTTCAAAGGGATATAGAAGCTTGTTTAAAATCTATTAGAAATGTACTAGGAGAAGATTTCAATACGATACTCTACAGATTCCCAGGAGGATCCTTTAGAAAAAATAAAGAAATATTTATAAATAGAGTTGAAGATCTAGGATATATATATTTTGACTGGAATGTTCTAAATGGAGATGCTGAGGGTAGCAATTTAACTGAGGATTATTTAATTAAAAGATTTAACGAAACTTCCAGAGGATACAATATATTGCTTTCTTTAATGCACGATACGAACGCGAAGCAAAATACTGTAAATACTTTACCGAGAATAATCCAACAGTTGAGAGCTGAAAAGTATGAATTTAAATCATTAGGAGACACGCTATGACAAAAATTATGATAGTAGAAGATGAAGATTCCATAAGAAAATTTGTGCGAGTAAATTTAGAAATGGAAAATTACGTGGTGGCAGAAGCAGAATCGGGAGAAAAAGCTATAGAGTTATACGATAGTTTTAAGCCAGACATAGTTCTGTTGGATATAATGCTACCAGGTATAGACGGCTTTCAAGTTTGCAGATATTTAAGGCAAGATGAGCGGGAGCTAGGAATTATTATGCTCACTGCAAAAAACCAAGACATAGATAAGATTCAAGGTTTAGAAGCTGGATCAGATGACTATATTTCTAAACCTTTCAATCCCAAAGAGTTAGTATTAAGAATTAAATCTTTGGAGAGAAGGCTTAAATCTACTGAGTCGGATAGCGCATTAAACATTATAGAAACTTCTAAGTTTAAATTGGATAGGAATTCTAGAAAATTTTACAAGGATGGAAAACTAATAGACTTAACTCCTACAGAGTATTCAGTTATAGTGATGTTTCTAGAAAATCCAAAACAAGCTATCTCTAGGGACGAAATTTTAGATACGGTTTGGGGCGAGGATTTTATTGGAGATTCTAAAATTGTGGATGTAAATATTCGTAGACTCAGAGCAAAAATCGAAGACGATTCCTCTAGACCTGAATTTATTAAAACTGTATGGGGCATTGGTTATATTTGGGAAGCATAGGTAATTATTTTGAAAAGTAGTATTCAGAAGAGATTATTTATATATTTTACATTGATCATATTGCTGGTAGTTATTTTAATGGAGATTTTTGTAATCTTCGGAATTAGTGAAATTTCATATCAGAATATGGAGAGGATAATGGCGGATAATTTAGATTACGCCATTAATTCTATTGTCTACAGATCCGATAGTTTAGATGTTCAAGAAATATTAGATCCCAGTTTTCGTCAATACTTCGATAACGACCAGGCCCAAGTCCAGATAATAGACAGAAACGGCATGGTTATTTTTGATTCCCTGGGAGTTTTATACACTGAAGAGATTGTATATCCAGATATTACTGAAGCGAGAAGTGGCAACAGGGGAGTGTGGAGAGGTAATGTGGACTATACGGATAAAAAAGTAATGGCCATGTCCACGCCTATTAATAATTCCACGAACCAAAACATTGGAATATTAAGAATGGTCATAAGCATGGACAGACTTGATACATTAATAATCAGAGCCATAGCTATGTTTATAATGATAGGGATAGCTACAGTATTAGTTGCATTGTTTATTTCCCTTTATTTTGCAAAAGGCATAGTAGACCCACTAAAAGAAGTTAACGATGTAGCAATGAAAATAGCAGATGGGCAGCTTTCAGTTAGAAGTGATGTCAAGACCAATGACGAAATAGAACAAGTTTCAAAATCCATCAACCATATGGCAGATGAATTAATTAAACGAGATCAGGTAAAAAATGACTTCATCTCATCAGTAAGTCACGAATTAAGAACCCCACTTACATCCATAAAGGGATGGGCTATTACCATCCAATCAGCAGGGGAAATGAGTAAAGAGCTAAGCGATGAAGGATTAAATATAATAGTAAGTGAAACTGATAGACTATCTGACATGGTAGAAGAATTGTTAGATTTCTCCAGATTTGCATCAGGTAAAGCCACTTTACAAAAAGAGGAAATAGATGCCGCATCATTTTTAGGTGAAGTAGTTAGGCAGATGCGAGCTAGGATTAATAGAGAAGGGCACGTATTTTCTGTAGACATTTCAGAAGATATGGAGGGTATGACAGTAGACAAGGATCGAATTCGTCAAGTTTTGATTAATTTATTTGACAATGCAATCAAATTTACCGAAGAGCCTGGTGTAATATCTTTGTATGCTAGAAGAAATAAAATGAACCAAATTGTTGTAAATATAAGAGATACGGGAATTGGAATTCCTGATGACGACATAAAAAGGGTAAAAGAAAAGTTTTATAAAGGAAGCTTAGGCAAAGCTCATACTGGCCTTGGACTTTCTATAAGTGATGAAATAGTAAGTTTACATGGCGGTGAATTAATAATAGATTCAAATATGGGAAAGGGCACAACTGTAACTGTTATTTTGCCTGCAGTACCGAAGGAGGAGTGATATGAAGAGATTCTTTTTAGTTTTGTTTTTAGTCTTACTAGTGGCTAATCTGACTTCTTGTGAATTTGTGGATTCAAAAATAATCAATGAAACTCATAAACCAGATCTTCACGCTTCTCCAATAAATGGAATTTGGAATCTTGAAGAAATAGTTGATAGCGACAGCAGATATTCCTTTGAAAAAGGGGATAAGTTTTATTTTAATATAGATTTTTTTGCTACCACGGATAAGATATATTTAAATCCAGATTTTGAAATAATAAATGTAAATTGGAAGAGTTATTTAAGAGAAATTGACGAAGAGGTAGATATTTCTAATTTTTTTATCAGTGAAAAAGTAAATGTTGTAGAGATAAAAAAGGACGGTTTAGTTATTGCTGAAGCTATTCCTTTAAATAATAACGAACTCTTATTGAATATAAGTAATGAATTAGTAATTCTTAAAAGAGAAACGGATGTTTTAACTAATGAAGAAAAAAATGAGCTTAAAATGTTTTATTCTGAAAGAGAAAAAGTTTTTCGTTCAGGAGATTCTTGGGCTTTAGCTTTAGGAGTTAGAAATTTAATTGAAGATAATGGAAGTAACATTCCTAAGTACGATTACAATACAATTTTACTTAGATTTTCTAATAAAGGCTTGCGAGTAGATAACCTAGATGGAATTGTCATAAATAACGATTCTATGTTGGACATATATGATTCCGTTAGAATTTCCAGTGAAAGCGGCAGTTTTGATAGGATTACGTTAAATGGAAAAGAGTTAGGAATTTTCGACCATGATGGTTTGCGACAATCTAACATTTTTAGATTGAATTATATCTCTCCTAGATATGCGACTATCGAATATATTTATCCGGATAAATCGAGATTGAATACTCTTAGTACTTATACCACCTTGTCCAAAGGGGGATTAAATCAATTGAAAATCGATAATATAGTAAATTACAGTACTGAAAGGGTTATGGATGCTATTACAAAATCCAATTCAGAAACTACATTTAGCCAAGCCGTATATAATATAGGAATGACAAAAGATAGTGGTCTTACAGTCTTAAAAGGTAGGGTAGTTTCTTCTGCAGAAGGGGAAAAGTTTAATAGCGACTATATATTAAGTAGCAGTTTTTCCTATGTCAATAATCAGCCTCAACGAAGAGTTAATTTTCAAGAATTAAAAGCTACTTTTCCTGATATAGTAGATGCATTACCTGCACCAGTGGAAAATCAATATATTCTAATAACGAAAACAGGTATTGATATATACAAATTAGACAGGATTACTAGAGAGTATGAAAAGTTATACACTAAGAATTTTAATACAAATACTTCTATCATTTCCAACTCTTGGTTTAATGAAGTGGAACTAGTTGATTTGGAAAAAGCCTTGATGAACCTAAGAGTTAAATGACTTGTTATGAATGTTAAAATAATGTATAATTACCAAAGAGGTGCAAACTATGACAGAGATTAAGGAATTAATACAAACCCATGATGACTATCTTCGGATGATACTATTCGCTACACTAGCGATGTTGATCATTACCTTTGCTGTAAATTATTTTACAGAAAGAATAAGATTTCCAAAATACTTACCTGGCTTGATATCCCTAATAATAGGAGTAATTATGCTAGCTGGTTTAATTCCAAATCTATATCTTAAAGAATATTTAGGAAATGTAGTGATTTCTATGGTAGCAATCGGTGTGGGTATTGTAGGTCTTGCTTTCGGTATGATATTAGGCGTGTTGTTTAAACGGCCGGCTAAATACGAAAAAGATGAAAAAGATATAACTTATGAAGAGTATTAAAACTAAACACAAAGACAAAATATGCTAGGCACAAAAGTGTCTAGCTTTTTTTATTGTATTAATATGATGAAGGGATATACTTTATATTTTTAATTATTAATGGTAAAATGAATTAAAATTATTAACTGAGGGGGAGCTTATGAAAAGATTTTTTAAAAATTTTACTTTAATTGACGGTACAGGAAATGAGCCTTTAAATAATGCTTATTTAATTGTAGATGGAGAAAAAATAGATAGCGTGGGTTTCGGTGAATTTGATTTTGATGGGGAGGTAGTTGATCTTTCTGGAAAATTTCTTATGCCAGGATTGATAAATGCTCATATCCATGTGACTATGGACCCAGTGGGCAATCCCCTTGCAGAAATTGAGACAGAAGCTCAAACCGCATTTAAAGCTGCGAGAAATGCAAAAAGACATCTAGATATGGGAACTACTTTTGTAAGGGATGTAGGTGGAAAGAATTACGTAGATATAGACTTAAGGGATGCCATAAACAATAAACTTGTAGAAGGAGCTCAAATGCTCGTAGCAGGTAAGAATCTTGCTATGACAGGTGGTCACGGTTGGCAGATGGGAAGAGAAGTGGATGGCGTCGACGAAGCGAGAAAAGGAGCAAGGGAACAACTTAGAGCTGGGGCTGACTTAATAAAGGTTATGGCAACGGGTGGAGTTATGACTAAAGGAGTTGAACCTGGAAGTCCTCAGATGGAAGAAGCAGAAATGCGAGCTGCTATAGAAGAAGCTCATAAAGTAGGTGCAAAAACAGCTACCCACGCCCAAGGAAACACAGGTATAAAAAATGCACTTAGAGCAGGTGTTGACTCTATAGAACATGGAATATTTTTAGATGAGGAATCTATCCAGATGATGTTGGATAACGGAACTTGGTTAGTACCTACCCTTGCAGCAGTAGATTTAATAGTTAAAAACAGTAATACAGGCGAGATACCTGAATATGCAGTAAGAAAAGCTAAAAGTGTCCAAGCCTCTCATATAGAAAGTGTAAAAAAGGCATACAAAGCTGGGGTAAAAATATGTAATGGTACAGACTCAGGAACTCCGTATAACTATCACGGATCTGCCCCTTACGAAGCAAAGTTATTGATGGATATAGGAATGAGTCCAATGGAAGTTTTAGTAGCATCCACAAAATCCTCTGCAGAATGTTTAGGTATTGAAGAAAATTATGGAACTATAGAAGCAGGTAAATTTGCAGATTTTATTGTATTAAATGAAAATCCTTTGGAAAATATAAATACTTTATTTGATATTGCAGATGTTTACAAATTGGGAGAAAAAGTAATAAGAATATTTGAAAATCCTCAAAAGGATGAATTTAAGTAAAGTTTATTTTGTAGTGGCTAACTTTAAAGTTGGCCACTACAGTTTTTATTGACTAGATTATCTGAGCAATTTATTAATTTTATTTTTTCATTTTTTTTCAAACTTTTTATTGACCATTCTCTACTCAGTGCGGGACCTTTTCCTTCAATTTCTTCTACGTAAACGAATTGTACCGGCAATCGAACTCTAGTATATTTTGAGGCTTTACCTTCGTTATGAGTTTTCAATCGTTTTTCTAAATCATTTGTGATACCAGTATAAAAGGTATCGTCGCTGCAAATTAGCATATAGACGTAGTATCTATCATTCATAATATTCCTCTTCTTTTATAACTTCAGAAATCATAGAATACTCGTAGCCTTTATTCATAAGGTAGCGAATTAATTTTTGTTTATCTTCATTTTTTCTCGTTCTTCGTCTATCTTCTACGAGTTTTTCTAAATTAGCCATTTCCAATTCACGATATTTAAATAGATGAGGATCTACGTCTTGGGAATTGAAACCTTTTTGATACAGCTTGTGTTTTATTTTTATTGCCCCGTCAGTGGAATAATTAAATTTTTCTTCTAAATAGATTTCAAGATACCTTTCATCATCTAGAAGTTTTAAATCTATTAATTTTTCAATAATTTCATCTTGCAATTCTGGACTTACTTTTTTTCTATACAAATAATCCCTAACCTCTTTGGATGTTTTTAGGGCTTTGGAGACATAGAGTAAAGCCTGTTTAAAATATAAGCCCTCTTCTTCTTTGGATTTTAATTTATTTAATTCTTCTTCACTGATTTCAAATTCTCCATATCCGTAGGGGGCAAGATTATCAGCTGAGACACTCATTATATATTCGTCTTCAGAAAATAAATTAAATCTGGTATTATCGTTTTTTTGTAATTCTATTCTTGTAATTTTCATATTAACCTCACAAATTATACTACCATAAGGTGTAAGATTTATACAAATATTTATTTTATGAATAATATATGGTAGAATAAGCTTGGAACGGAGGAATGGAATGTTCGAAATACTTTCATTAGGACTTAGATATGTATTTATTATAATCATATATTTGTTTATTTTAAATATTTTAAGATTAATATACTTAGACATTAAAACTTCTAGCGCATCGACACCTAACAAGGACGTAGCGTACTTAAAAGTAATAAATAGATTGGACCAATTGGATTTTAGAATGCAAGAATACTATCCTGTAATTGGAGAAATCACCGTAGGTAGAGGTTCAAGAAATGATGTTCACATAAAAGATAGGGTGGTTTCCAAAAACCACATGAGAATCTTTTTGAGTGGAGGATATTATTATTTGGAAGATTTAGGTAGTTCCAATGGAACTTATTTAAATGGTTCTGATATTGAAAATAATGCCATTGAAATTGTAGATGGCGATTTGATTAGTGTAGGTAAGATTCAGTTTATGTTTGTGAATAGGTAAATATGATAAATAAAGTAACAAAGTTAAGAAAACCTAGGAATTTACTTTTGATGTTTGATATTTTGGCGATAGGAATGCTTATGCTCTACAAGGATCCGTCTTCCAATAGAAATATGGGAATACTGGCTTCTGCATTGATTATTCTATTGTATGTATCTAATATCATACTTGAGAGAGTA
>JAAZCH010000369.1 GCA_012513395.1 Tissierellia bacterium | reverse complement strand
CTTGGAACCTTGAAAGCTCAAACTCAATTCATTTACTGTAATCATTTATATCCTCAATTTCTATATAATATCCATCTAATTCTGACCTCAAATAATATATCAAATGGATGGAATAGTTGCAAGGATAAAAAACTTTTTTAAGGTTTCCAAATAAAAAGCCCAGCGTAAATCATTGGACATTTATCCCACACAAAGGTCTCCATATCATTCTTTTTCGAGTACCCTCGTTGAGCCCAACTTAAATCACTGGACATTTATATTAATAGTTGATTTATATTTTTCCTAACTACTCAAAAATTTCTGACAAGTTTTTATATTTTTTATAATTGATGTGATTTGTAATAACTTTATACATTAAAAATATGCCAATTACAGTACCTACAATAATTTTATAAGGTGCAAATACTTTTTCCTTTATCAAAAGAAACAACATAAATGCTACCATAACTAGAGACCCTTGGATATATGCATTTCTTATTACTTTATATTGATGGGAAATATCTTTATTGGAACTTAACAACTTTTCAGGAATGTCTCCTTTCGTTTCCACTATTAAAATTTCTCTGTTAAAATCTCCAAAAGTAGTAGCCAGTTTACTTCTTCCTTTTACATAAGGTCTAAGTCGCATTTTCCCAAAAGCCAAATTCCCTTGATTGAGAGGTGCTCGAAATGTTTTAAATCCAGAATCTTCCAGTAAAGTTTGATATTCTTTATTTTCTCTTACAGTATTTGCTCCAATAAATTGAGTGGAATAGGAATACCTCTCCTTTGACTTTTCGAATTTATATAAAAAATTGTTTACCGTTACCAATCTATATCCTTTAGTAGACATGGAATTTAGCCATAAACTAATGGAACTAATTGGATCTGAAAATATTTTTACTTTATACATTGTGCACCTCTTTCATTTCTTTTACTAATTCCAGCAAGTTCGTCAAACGCACTTGCTCATTGTCTATCTGAATTTTTCCTTCTTCGGTTATTATGTAATTCACTCTTCGACCATCTACTGATGCTTTTTTAATCCAGTTCTTTTCTTCCAAATTAGCTAAAGCGCCATACAAAGTTCCCATGCCCAATTCCACTCGACCTTTAGTTTTTTCTTCAATTTTCAATTTTATTCCATAGCCATGAAGTTCATTGTATAAACATAAAAGTACTAAAAGTGTTGTCTCTGTCAATGCTCCGCTGGATAAATTGTCCCTTGCCATATACGCCTCCTCAATATATCACTAAACGTAGTATCTATTAAATTCATTATATCACTATTCGTAGTATTGTCAACAAGAAAATTTTTCTTTTCTTTAGAACGTTTGTTTGTTATAATGTTTTTGAGGAGATGAGATTTATGGACGTTAAAGAAAAACTTCGAATACTTACAGATGCAGCGAAATATGATGTCAGTTGTTCCTCAAGTGGTTCTTCTCGAGCTAATAACGGAGGACTTGGAAATGGTGCAAGTTCAGGTATTTGCCACAGTTGGTCTGAAGATGGAAGATGTATTTCCCTTTTAAAAATTCTTCTTTCAAATAAATGCATTTATTCTTGCGAATACTGTATTAATAGAAGAGAAAACCATATAGAAAGAGCGGAATTTACTCCTAAAGAAATTGCGGATTTAGTAATTAATTTCTATAAACGAAACTATATCGAAGGTTTATTTTTATCTAGTGGAATAATTAAAAGTCCAGATGAAACTATGTTAAAGCTCATCGAAGTGGCTGAACTTCTTAGAAATAAGGAACATTTCAACG
>JAAZCH010000368.1 GCA_012513395.1 Tissierellia bacterium | reverse complement strand
ATTCCTTTATTGTCAAAGGTGTATTCTATATTTTTTTTCTCTATTTTGCCGTAATCAATTTTGATTTCACCATTTAAATATGCATCAGAGTTAATGAAGCAAGTAATAATATCTCCCAAAGCATCTTCCACATCTATTATGCCGCTGAGTTTTATGTTTGCCTTTTTTATATCTCTAATTTTTTCGTCAAAGATGATTTCTCCGAACTCTCCTTGCCAATATTTATCTATTATATAGTTGGTGATATTATTTACTAAAATGAAATTAAAGATATAAGAAAATTTATCTTCTATCTCTTTTGGATCTTTGACTTCGTAGTGGTTGATAATCTTGTCAAAAAATCCGTATTTATCTTCTAGGCTATTGGTAAATACGTTTTTGTATTCCCTTTCTTCAAAAATGGTCTCAGTAATTTCTCCGTCGTAAAGCATAATTCTTTTGTTCTTTTGAAATATATATAATTTCTTCATAAAAATAACCTCCTAAAAATGTCTATACTGTTATACTATAAAAACGTTAAATAATCGTTAAATTTATTGAAATACTTAAAACCATTTCATGAATAATAACCATGTATTAACGAAAAATAACGATAATACTTAAATAGTAGCTACTTCTTATTATTTTCATAAAATTTACCTACAGTTTCCATTCAAAACGGGTATAATATAAAGCAATAATATTTATAGAATGGTGGTGTTATGAAAACAAACTTGAAAACAACACATGACAATCAAGCCAACATGATAAACAACTTCTTCAAATCATATTTTGGCATTAGAATAGTTAAAACTGCAATAGCCGCTACCTTGGCTATGATAATAGCTAGATTTTTCGATTTGCGACTTCCCTTGATGGCTGGTTTTTCTGCCTTGATAACTATGAAGTCGTCAATTTTCGATTCTTATAAGGCTAGTTATAACAGATTGCTATCTACTATAGTAGGTGCGGTTATAGCCAGTGTGTTCCAATACTTTGGCTTTACTAATTATTTAGCCATGTTTTTGGGAATTATAGCAATAATAAATATATGTAACTTTTTCAACTGGAAAGATTCTACTACACTTGCTACCATGATTTTTATTTCAGTTTTACTTTACAATCCAGACCCAACTGCAATAAATTATATGACCTATTGGCAATACGGTATGAATAGATTGTTAGATACGTCTGTGGGATTGGGAATAGGATTTTTAGTTAATTATGTAATTCTTCCTCCTAATAGTTCGGAATTTATTTTGAAAACATATGAAAAATCCCTACTAGAATGTGAAGACGCATTAAAAGCCGTACTAAGTGGTAAAAAAGTAAATCTTGAAGATATCGTTACTGATATTGACAAGCTAAATACTGAATTGAAATCCATTAGAGAGGGCACTAAGTTTGGATCTAAATATAATATTAAAACTTATCAGCTAGCTAAAATGAATTCCCAGTTCTACTCAGTATTTGGAACCATTGCACAGTTTTCTGAAGATGGAAGGATCCCCATCTTATCTGAAAGTAATAAAGCTGGACTTAAAAAATACTTTGGCGATAGTATAACTGTAGATACGGAAATCTATCCCATGGAATTTGAAACTGCATTTAATTACTATTTAGATGATCTCTTGGTATTATTTTCTAACTTGAGAGACTCCATAGAAGGTTTGAAGCTTCGATTGAGAGATACGGGAAATATTCCAAAATAAATTCAAAAGCCTAGGAAAACCCCTAGGCATTAGACGATAACAAATAATTTATTAAGGTCGGAATATCATTCGTTTTCGAGCGTATATGGCCCGCCGGCCCGAGGGTACTCGAAAAAGAATGATATGGAGACCTTTGTCAACATTCAAAAAGCCTAGGAAATTTTCCTAGGCTTCTTTTTATACGTTATGACATGCTACCATATGATCTGGCCCCACTTCTCTAAGTTCAGGAACTATCTCATCGCATATGGATGTCTTTAATCTACATCTGGTTTTGAATTTGCACCCTGTCAAATTATCTAAAGGACTCGGCACGTCTCCTTCTAGTATGATGGACTTGGATTCTTTTCCAATAATTGGATCTACTATTGGCGCTGCCGATAATAGTGCTTGGGTGTAAGGGTGAACGTGATGATTGTAAATTTCATCTGTCGTTCCGATTTCTGCAAGGGATCCTAGATACATAACTCCCACTCTATCTGAAATATGTCTTACCATACTTAAGTCATGGGCGATAAATAAATAGGTCAAATTAAATTCATCTTGCAAATCCTCTAGCATATTAATAATTTGAGCTTGGATAGAAACGTCCAGTGCAGAGATGGGCTCGTCACAAATAATAAATTCTGGATTCACCGCAAGGGCTCTAGCTATTCCTACCCTTTGTCTTTGTCCACCTGAAAATTCGTGGGGATATCTGCTGGCGTGGTCGTCGTTAAGGGAAACAATTTCTAAAAGTTCCTTTATCCTATCTTCCCTTTCTCCCTTAGACTTACATAAATTGTGAATATCTAAAGGCTCGCCGATAATATCTGCCACAGTCATTCTAGGGTTCAATGAAGAGTAAGGGTCTTGGAAAATCATTTGCATCTTCTTTCGATAAGGTAGCATTTCTTCTGGGGATAACTTGGATATATCCACACCTTCGTAGAGAATTTGTCCACTTGTAGGTTTATAAAGTCTAACCACAGAATATCCCGTAGTAGATTTCCCGCAGCCAGATTCCCCAACTAGTCCAAAAGTTTCACCTTTTCTAATTTGAAAACTTACGCCATCTACAGCTTTAATATGCTCAACTTTTTTAAAAAACATTCCTGTATCTTTTTCAAAATACATCTTCAAATCTTGAACATCTAATAATATTTCTTTACTCATTTTTTACACCACCTTTTTGCGCTTCATATTCTGGAATTTGTGGTGCATTTTCGTGAAGAAGCCAGCATTTTGCTTTGTGATTTTCTCCAACTTCAAAATACTCTGGCTCCTGCATTTTACAAATCTTCATTGCATAATCACATCTGGGATAAAATGGACATCCCGATGGAGGATTTAGCATATCAGGTGTTGAACCTGCTATGGGGCTTAATCTTTCTTTGTCATCTGTTCTCAATTTTGGAACTGATTTTAATAATCCCATAGTGTATGGATGTCTTGGACGATAGAAAATATCTTGGTCTGAACCCATTTCCATAATTTGTCCGCCGTACATAACCAAAACATTTTGGCAAGTGCTGGCAACTACCCCTAAATCGTGGGTGATTAAAATCGTCGCAGTGTTAAGCTCTGCGTTCAAGTTTTTAATCAGTCGCAAAACTTGTGCCTGTATCGTTACATCCAGAGCTGTCGTAGGTTCATCCGCAATTAATAAATCCGGCTCGCAAGCAAGAGCCATGGCGATCATAACTCTTTGTCTCATACCTCCTGAAAACTCAGAAGGATAGTAGTTAACCCTTTTTTTAGCTCCAGGAATTCCTACCATCTCCAACATCTCTATGGTTCTTTTTCTAGCTTCACTTTTGGAAACTTTTTTGTGTTCCAAAATTATTTCTTCTATTTGATCTCCAATGGAATAAAGGGGATTAAGTGATGTCATGGGGTCTTGAAAAATCATGGTTATCTTGTTTCCACGAATTTTTCTAAGTTCCTTTTCACTCAACTTAACCAAGTCTTGTCCTTTAAAAAGAATTTCTCCATTTTTTATTTTTCCAGAATCAGATAGAAGTCTCATGATGGACATACTCGTTACACTTTTTCCACTTCCCGATTCTCCTACGATTCCTAAAATCTCTCCTTCCTTTAAAGAAAAGGAGACATCTCTAACTGCTTTGACTTCGCCTACGTGAGTGTAGAAAGAAGTTTCTAAATTTTTTACTTCTAATATTTTATTAGTCATACTTCCTCCTAGTCTCTAAGCCTTGGGTCAAAGGAATCCCTAAGTCCATCTGCAAACAAGTTAAATGCAAGTATCGTCACTGATATAGCAATCGCAGGCACTATCAATTGATATGGATAAATGTAAATCGCTGGCAATGCGTCATTTACCAAAGTTCCCCAAGATGCCTTCGGAGCACTTACACCTAGTCCAATGAAACTCAAGAATGCTTCATTGAAAATTGCACTTGGTATTTGCATAGCAATTCCTACCATTATCGGTCCCATAATATTGGGAACTAGATGCTTTATTAAAATCTTTCCTGTGCTCTGTCCCAAAACTATTGAGGATTTTACATAGTCGGTATTTTTAAGTCGCAATACTTCTCCTCGAACCATTCTCGCCATCTGTACCCAAAATGTAATTCCGATGGCGATAATAATCGTAGTAAGTCCTGCTCCTACAACTACCATGATTAATATTACATAAAGTGTCGTGGGTATAGAACTAATAATGTCTACAATTCTCATCATGACGTTATCCACTCGTCCGCCTACATATCCTGAAATTCCTCCGTAAATTACTCCCACAAAGAAATTAATTATGGCAGCAGCAAATCCTACTATAAGTGAAATTCTAGCTCCGTACACTACTCTTATAAATAAATCTCTCCCTAAATTATCCGTTCCAAATACATAAGTTTTATTTCGTAGTGAATAGGGATCACTTAATTTTTGACCGTCATAGGTTACGGTGAATTTTTCTATTTCGTTATTAAAAATATGTTCAGCTTCTGTTACGTGAATTTTTTCTGGATAGTCCCCTTCATAGTATTCTTTTAAAAACTCAGCATTTTCTACTATAACATTTCCGTCTTCGTCTTTTTTGTTGGAAATTTTTCTAAGCTCTCCAGCTGCTGAAGAATATTTGCTGTAGTCGATTATTAATTCTTTTCCTTCTATTTCAAAAGCGTTACTTTTTTGAGCGCCAGGTTTCATAATTTTATTTGGTATTCCCAAAATTTCTCCGTCATTGCTCACCGCAAAGGCTGTGTACTCAGGAGTAACATAAGCGCTAATCTCGTCAGTTAATTTATAAGTTCGCATAAACATGGGTAAGTTTCCCATCTTTAAGTTTTGTTGATAATATGAATGTTTCCAAAAATTAGGTATTAAGATCGCACTTAAAATAATTATGATAATGACGACCATAGAGATAATTGCCACTTTATTTCTTTTTAACCTTCTCCATCCGTCTTGCATAAAAGTAAGAGATGGCCTAGTTATTTTTTCTGCATCTTTTTCTTCTGGGAGAATTGGATCCCATATGTCTTTGTTATTTAAATAATCCATATTTCCCCCTACTCAAATTTTATTCTAGGATCTACTAGAACGTAAACTATATCTACAACAAGAACAAATAGCACCAGAATAATTGCAAAAAATACTGTCATCCCCATTATCATAGTGTAATCTCTGTTGAGTACACTATTAGTAAATAAGTTTCCTATTCCTGGAATCCCAAAAACTTTTTCAACTACCAAAGATCCCGTCAAAAACGCTGCGATCATCGGTCCAATATAGCTGACAATTGGAAGTATTGCATTTCTCATGGCGTGCTTTATGATTATCTTT
>JAAZCH010000047.1 GCA_012513395.1 Tissierellia bacterium | reverse complement strand
TGCATATCACTATGGAACCAAAATCCTTAATGACATACTAGGAAGTAAAAAGTTTGACTTTCCCAAATCTGTAATTCTTGTAAAAGATACTATAAAGTTATTAAGCAAAAGGGACTCGACGGTTCTTGACTTCTTCGCTGGGGAGGATGTCATAATAGTGACAAGGGGTAAAAACGCTGGATTTAATAGGGTTTTGAAGCTTCCACAAAGTCACAAAACGACAAATTGGTGTGCTGCTTAGAGCTTTTATCTAAGAAATGAGGGCTGTAAGCAGCACACCAGTACCCCTTATGGTCTGGATATTTAAAATTAGTAAGTGATACCGCCATACTGCATCGGTCAAATATTTTCATTCAGTAAAATTATTTGACATTGTAAAATTTCCTGATATGATAGTGATATACAGGAGGTGTTCGTATTGGATAAACAATTTGATCAACGACAAAAGCAGATTAATAGATTACAAGAAAATCTGTCTTCTATTAGAAAAATTGCAGGTTGGACAGCAGAAGTCTTAGGAAATAAGATAGGTGTTACGAAACAAACTATAAGTAATTTAGAGAATAACAAAACACCTATGAACTTCACACAATACATCGCAATCAGATCTGTACTTGATGCAGAAATTGAGCAGAATAAAGAAAATAAAGTTCTTCCTCAAGTTATTGCAATTCTTTTGGATAGTGATAATGAATTAGATGATGATGAGTATGAAGAAATTCAGAAATCAGTAGAAACTGTATCAGCGGTTGCGTCTGGAGGAATTAAAGGAGCAGCACTGTTAAGTGCACTAACCGCTTTATCACCAGTAGTGATTGGATTGTTGAGCTCAGTGAAAATTAGTGATTGGAAAAAATTATTGAAGTAGGAGGACTGAATATGGGTAATTTGGGTTGGTATCAGTTAATAACAACGTGGTCAAAAAAAGTTGGAGGACCAAAAACATTATTGCTGCTTATAGCTGCAGGAGGATATGCAATAGTAAGATCTGTTGAGGCTGGTGGGAAAAAAGTCTACAGACTTGTAAAGGATAAAAGAAAATCAGATAAACCAAAGTCAAATCTGGAAAGCTTTGTTTTTACTGAGAATGGAATTGGCGAAAATGGTTTGTCATTTTCTAAAGGTGATAAATTCTTTATTGTGGCAATCCATGATGATGCTATTCTAATTGAAAAAGAAAACGATGATAATAATCCCTATTTCGTATCTGCAAAGTGGTTACAAACACTCAGTAATTATGAAATAGAAAAAAAGGAGGTCTAAATATGGGACTATTTGATTTTTTTAAAGGTGGAAATAAAGCTGAGAAAGAACCTACTTGGGAAGAAGAAAATACTTATACAGGTGAAACACCAGATTGTCCAAATTGTGGCACTCCTTTAACAAAACGCTATGTATTTAGTGGCATGTATTGTGAAAACTGCCGCTATGGTTTAGAAGATGATGACGATGATGATTATGAAAGCGATGAATCATTAAGTGTTTATGATGCGGCTTTAATTTGGCAATCTAATGGTAAAGATGAAGATTATACTTTTGGTTATTCTGAAGATGAATTAGAAGATGCATTAAGATAAATAAAATTTATATAAAGAAATAACCTTGGATAAGCGATTAGAGATAAAAATCTAGTCGCTTTTTTTGCGTCCAAAGGAAAGGAGGAAAGGTGTGGAATTTGAATATTACCACAATAATGATGGCGATCAGTTTCGATATATTCAGCTACCAACCATCTTATTAGAACATGAGTATTTTTCTGGTTTATCTCTGGAGTCCATCGTCTTGTATTCCATGATGCGTAATCGAATAAGTTTGTCCTTCAAGAACGATTGGGTTGATGAGAACTCAAGGGTATATATCTATTTCACATTGGAAGAGGTTATGAAGAAGCTTAGATGTAAATCACAAAAAGCAGTAAAGCTTATGGCTGAACTTGATGTTGATAAAGGTATAGGACTGATTGAAAGAAAAAAGCAAGGTCTTGGAAAGCCAGCAGTGGTCTACGTAAAAAATTTTATGAGCATATTCAAAAATCAAGATTACGGAAAAACAGAAGTCCAGTCTAGTGAAAATCAAAACTCTGGAGCTTTGAAAAACAGAAGTCCGGACTGTGGTAAATCAAAATCTAACTATATAGATATTAGGAAGCCTGATGTAAGAAAGAATGATATGAGGAGTAACACATCCCTTTTTGGCTTATTTGAAAATGTCTTGTTAACCCAAGAAGATTATGAAGAACTCTCAAGAACTATTGTTGAAGACTTGGATGGTTTGATAGACAGATTATCAGCCTACATGACTTCAACAGGAAAGACCTATAAGAATCATAAAGCAACGCTTATATCTTGGTATTTACAGGATGAAAAGAAATACAAAAAGAAGTCAACCGTACTTAGCTACGATGATTATGACAAAGGAGAACACTTGTGATGAGAGAAATGAAGAATCTTAAAATTGGAGAAGCAAACTTTAGCTACTCTCCAGAAACAGCCTATGAGAAAAACGGCAACGTCTATTGCAACACATGCCATGAACGGATTAACGGTGAAGTCATCGACATGATGGGGACTTGGATGTGTTTTAGAATTCAGTGCCAGTGCGAAAAAGAGGAAGAAGCAAAGCGGAAAGAATATGAACGAGCTATGAGGATAAAGCAATTAAAGGATACCTGCTTTACTAATCCCAAACAGAGAAGTTATACCATAGATAAATGTCTCATCAAAAATGAGAAAACCATTGGTATCGTATCAAGCTATATTAAGAAATTTGATGAGGTAAGAAAAAAGAATGTTGGACTACTCTTTTTCGGTGAAGTTGGTAGTGGTAAAAGTTATCTGGCTGCAGCGATCGCAAATGCAGTGATGGAAGAATATGAAATAACTTGCAAGATGCGAAACTTCTCCCAGATTATCAATGACTTGCAGTCGGGTGGATTCGACCTAGATAAGAACAGATATATTGATTCACTGGTAAGAACACCACTTCTTATCCTAGATGATTTAGGGATTGAGAGAAATACCCCATACGCCTTAGAGCAAGTCTACAACATCATCAATGGTCGAAGTTTACAAGGCTTGCCAACTATTATTACTACGAATTTAAGTCTTGAAGACATCAAAAATCATGCTGAGAGCATTGAACTCAAAAGAATCTATTCCAGAGTTCTTGAGATGTGTATTCCAGTTTTAGTCAGTGGAGCAGATATCAGAGAACAAATTCATAAAAAGAAAATACAGGAATCAAGAGAGCTACTCTTATAGGAGGTGATGAACATGATTAACGAAGAAACGAGCAACAAAACCTTGCACATGGAAATGCAAGCAGCAAAATTATCGGCAAAAGGAATAGAAAAACTTGTAAAGGATCTACTTCATAAGCTAGACCAACAGAAGCAGAGCCTTGATAGCTACCTAAAAAATTCCTCAAAGGAAGTCACCATGAAAGAGATGGTGAAAAAGGGGCAACTTGAGGAGTTAGAGGTTAAAGATAGTGACCTAAAGGAACTGAAAAAAGAACTCAATAAAAATGGAGTGAAGTTTTCAGTGATGAAAGATAAGGAAACGGGAAATCACTCGGTATTCTTTCAAGCTAAAGATACGGCGGTTATGGAGAAGGCATTTCGTAATACCTTAGCTACTGTTGAGAAAAAAGAAGCGAAGAAAGATTCGGTGATTCAATCCATCGATAAATACAAACAAGCGATGAGAAATACTACCACAAAGGATAAGGTGAAAAATAAGCAAAAGGAGCAAAGTCTATGAGAGAAAATCAAATACAACAATTTCAGAATCAACATTTTGGAAAGCTCACTGTCATAGAAATCAATGGTGAGTTTTTCTTTATCGGAAAAGAAGTAGCAGAACTACTGGGATATAAGAATACTAGCAGGGATGTGAATCGGCATGTTGATGAAGAAGATCGCTGCATATTTCAAAACTACCAAAACGGTAGTTTTGAAAATATACCAAATCGAGGGGTTACCATTATCAATGAATCAGGGCTTTACAGTTTGATTTTATTATCAAAACTTCCGAGTGCAAAAGCCTTCAAACACTGGGTGACGAAAGAAGTTTTACCGAGCATTCGAAAACATGGTGGCTATATTAAAAATCAAGAAGAAAAATCAAATGAAGAAATTCTTGCCAGTGCAGTATTGATTGCTCAGCGTGTAATTCTGGAAAAAGAAAAAGCGATTGAGCAGTTAAAACCAAAAGCAGATTATTATGATCAGCTGGTGAGTCAAAATCTTTTAACGAACCTAAGAAACACAGCAAAGGAGCTAAAAATTTCACAAAATAAATTCATTGCATTTTTACTGGAAAACAAATATCTCTACCGAGATAAATATGAGCGTCTTCTCCCCTATGCACAGAAAAACAATGGCTACTTTGAAATTAAGGAATGGTACAACTTCTATAATGATTTAGTTGGGATTCAAACCATGGTAACACCAAAAGGTCGTGAGCATTTTCTGATTCTGATTGGAGGTGATGTCACTTGTGATTGATAAAATACTTCAAGATATAAAGTCTGTGTTTATAGGGCAGGATTGGAAAAAACTACTGAAAGTAAATATTCCATATCTTGCCTTTTTCTATGTCGGTAATATCTTTTCAGCTCATGTAAGAGCCTACCGAGGTGGCGATATCATTGACCGCATTATGACAGCAATACTTGAGCTAGGAACAATGAAATTTATTTCGAGTTTTCATCCAAATGACTTATTAATTGGCATAGCCGTTGCAGGACTTATGAAATTCATCGTCTACACCAAAGGTAAGAAAGCTAAGAAGTTTAGAGAAGGTAAAGAATATGGATCTGCTAGGTGGGGGAATCCCAAAGACATTAAGCCCTATATCGATGAAAAGTACGATAACAATGTGCTTTTTACCAATACAGAACGTCTCACCATGAATGGTAGACCAAACAATCCCAAATATGCCAGAAATAAGAATGTACTGGTAATCGGTGGTTCAGGTTCAGGTAAAACGAGATTCTTCGTAAAACCAAATCTCATGCAAATGCACTCTTCCTATGTGGTGACCGACCCGAAAGGCACGATTGTCTTAGAGTGTGGAAAGATGCTTGAAAATCATGGTTATGAGATAAAAATTCTAAACACCATCAATTTTAAGAAAAGCATGAAGTACAATCCTTTTGCTTACCTAAAAAGTGAAAAAGACATCTTGAAACTGGTTCAAACGATTATTGCTAATACCAAAGGCGAGGGAGACAAAGCGGGTGAAGATTTTTGGGTAAAAGCTGAAAAGCTGTATTACACAGCCCTTATTGGCTACATCTACTATGAAGCTCCAAGGGAAGAAAAGAACTTCAAGACGCTTCTAGATATGATTGATGCTTCTGAGG
>JAAZCH010000367.1 GCA_012513395.1 Tissierellia bacterium | reverse complement strand
TTCCAATTACAAAAGCTAGAAAAACACCTTTGGCTTTGGCGTCCTTACCTAGAAATTTCATTATTTTTTCTTTTGAAACCCACATATCTAAAAGCGCAGTAAGCACGAAGATAACTGGCATAATCATAAGCATTTCCTTAATGTAATAGCCACTGTTTTTAACTGATTCTATCCCCATAGACGGATTAATGGTAGTCATAATTGCATATGCCAAAATAATTATAAAAAAGAACAAATTATCCTTTATTTTTTTTAAGACCATTATATAATCACCCCCATTACAAGTGCAATAATTATAGCGAACAGAAAACTAAGTCCGTTACGAACTGCTGTAAACTTAACGCCGAATTCCTTTTTCTCAAGAGGGAAGGTTACAACACCGACCATTGTTAAAGTTGTTAAAAATGCCACGGAAGGAACTATCCCAACTCCCGCATCTACCAGTGTCCCTACTAGCGGGAAAGCGATAAAGGCTGGAATTAGTGTAATTGTTCCTAACAAAGCCGATGCTATTGTTGCAATTGCAGTTGACTGTTTTTCCACAAAAGATGCAATATCTGCCGGTGGAAGTAGTGTCAGGATTAATCCAATTGCAAAAATGATTGAAAATATACTTATAGCCATTCCTTTTCCCATATTAAATGCCATTTTAAGTGCTTGATTTGTCTTTCCCTTATTTTTAGCAAAAGAAACTCCAAGAAAAATTAAAGTTCCAATCCATATGCCGATTGTAAAAATATCCATTTATAATTCCTCCATCTTCTTTATATCTTTGGTGCTGGTGATTTTACAACAATTAATTCTAGAGTATCATCATTAAGATTTTTTACATTCATTTTTGTATTAACTGGAATCTTTATCAAAGTATTATACGAATACTCGTGAACTTCTTGTTCATCAAGACCGATAGACAGAGTTCCTTTCATAACGGTCATATAAACATTAGAGTTGGAGAAATGTTCAGGCAACCCCTCACCCTTATTAAAGACCATGTGCAAATAATGTAGGTTTTCATCAAAAACAACCTTCTCCACTGCTTTCTCATTTTTCTTAGATAACTCAAATACTTTTTCTATCATAATAAATTGCCTCCTTTTTATTCGTTGTAATCATATTAACATTATATTTTATAACTAAATAGACACATAAGTTTCTTTTTGATATAATAAAAATAAAAAGGTGATTTTATGGTTGAAGACTTAAAAAATCTACCTCACTTTAAAGATGTAGATCAAAAAGTATTAGAAAGTTTAATTTTAAGCAATCAAATTATTAAGCGTTCTTATAACAAAGGAATAACTGTGCATGAGCAATATTCAGAGTGTTATGGAATGGATATAGTTCTTTCAGGCAATTTAATAGCCTATTCTCTAGCATCTAACGGTTCTGAAACTATTGTATTTAAATTTTGCGAAGGCAGTATTATTGGGGCAAATCTCTTATTCGGGGAGCAAAATAGATATCCAATGAATATTTATTGTACAGCTGGATGTACCCTTTTCCATATTTCAAAAATAGCAGTTAGCAAGCTGCTAAAAGAATATAGTTTTGTTATGTCCTTTGTGAAGTCACTATCCTTAAACTCCCAAGGGATGAATAAAAAAATAGCTATGTATACTCAGAAATCTTTAAGAGAAAACCTGATGGATTACCTTGTTGCACTTTCTGCCGTTCAGAAATCTAAAACTATCATTTTACCTATTTCAAAAAAACAGCTTGCTGACCATTTTGGTGTTCAAAGACCATCGCTTTTTCGTGAATTAAAACGAATGAAAGATGAAGGGTTAATAGAAATCGATAATAGAAATATTACAATTCATGATTAACATTAGAAAGCACCCCTAGCTTTTATAAGTCTAGGGGGATTCCCCATAATTAAAATTTACATTTTCACATCAATCTCCATCCCAGATTTAAAGGCAACAGTTACTTTCTCATCATGTACCGTAATCTTTTCTATCAGCTTGCGTACTACCTGCTCGTCATACACCTGTATTGTACCTCTCTGCTCGGTAAGAAACTCCTGCATCTCGGCAATTCGCTGTTTTAAACCTTCTCTTTCCGCATTCTCTGCCATAGCATTCTGCTTTAATTCTCTTAGACGGTCTATCTCATCAGCAAGATCATTAAAATCCTTTTTAGCATTGGCTCGTTTCAAGAGTTCCTTTTGCAACTTTTCAAGCTTAGCATTG
>JAAZCH010000366.1 GCA_012513395.1 Tissierellia bacterium | reverse complement strand
CTAAGTTTAAATAATCCATTTCTTTCCTCCTATAATTTAAAAGTTCTAGCTTTCACTTGCAGCGATGCGTGATGCATCACTGAATTCCAAAGTCATTGTACAACGTTTTCATATACATGTCAACAACTTTTTTATAAATTTTTTAGATAATTAAAATCTTTTACTAGATTAAAAAACTCTCTATTAAATAAACTTTAATAAAGAGTTAAAATGGCTTTTTATAGGCCTCCTAGCAATATTCCTGCTATCATTATTAATATCGATACTATTACAAAAACATATTTAGTCATTGGTTCAAACCAGCTTCCAATTTTTCCTGGTCTCCCTTTTTGTAGCTCATTTCTAGCATAATCTGTTCCAAATATCCAATAAAGCATTATCGCTGCCAATACCGCACCCACTGGATTTATATAAATAGAAACTATGTCCATCCATTGGCCTATGATTCCTTGTATCAACAAACTTACAACTACTGCTATTATACCTATTGTTATAGTAGCTTTGGTTCTAGAAAAGTTCATCTCATCTTGAAGAGCAGCTATTGAAGTTTCAAAGAGATTCACCAAAGAAGTAATCCCCGCAAATAAAACTGCAACAAAGAATACTATAGTAACTATTGTACCTCCTGGCATATTTTTAAATAGATTCGGCAGATGTATAAACAAAAGTCCTGGACCACCTTCTGAAAGCTGAGAGCCGGTGGTAGCCATTGCTGGTATTATTACGAATGCTGCCACTATTGCAGCAAAGGTATCAAATACTGAAACCAATATAGCATTTGACATAATATCTTCTTTCTCACTTAGATATGAACCATAAATTACAGTACCAGATCCTCCGAGAGACAAGGAAAAAAATGCCTGACCCAATGCAAAAATCCATAGCTTAGGATCTAAAAGTCCTTGGGGATCAAATGTAAACATATACTTATATCCATCGGTCGCACCTGGTAAAGTTGAAATATAAACAGCCAATCCGATAAACATCACGAAGAACAATGGCATCATTATCTTGTTTACTTTTTCAATTCCATTGGCTATTCCTGCATTCATGATTACAAATGTCAATACAACTGCTACTATTACCCACAGAGTGTTTCCAAATGGTGAAGCCATCGCACCGAAGTTTGCACCAAATTCTTCTATGGAATTCATCCCCAAAGTCCATCCAGTAAATGCTCCAAAAGTGTATTTTAATATCCAACTCACTACTACTGTATAACCTATAGCTAATAATAAACTTGCAAATGTAGGAATGTAACCTAACATCTTACCTGACTTTTCATTTATACCTTTATACTTAAAGGCATTTCCAAATGCTCCTACGGGCCCGCTTCTATTGGCTCTACCAAGTGCCATTTCGCTAAATACTCCCGTATATCCTATTACTAAAATAAACAGTATATAGGGTAATAAGAATGTTCCTCCGCCGTACATGGATACTCTCGTAGGAAAGAGCCAAATATTTCCCATCCCTACTGATGATCCAACACATGCTAAAATAAATCCCCACCGGTCTTTAAAAGCATCTCTATTATTTTCTAAACTCATATTTTCACCTCATGTGTAGTTTGTTTTGTTATTAAAATGGATTCTAGAATTTTATCGAATAAATAAAAGCGAGATTTTCACCTCGCTTATTTTTATCATTCTAAAAGGCTATCTTCATAAATATTGCAATTACACATAGTATAGTTGCCAGTGGAACGTACACAAATTTTCCAATATTGTGCCATGTATCACCTTGTTTCGTAACTGCACCTTTGTTAATCTCGTCTAGTAAATCTTCTTTTTTCATAATCCAGAACCAAGATACTGCACCTATAGTAGCACCAATCGGTATTATGTAAATGCTTACAAAGTCCATCCAAGGTCCCCAAGACGATATAGGTTCCATAAACACTCCTATTCCGAAACAAATTATTGCCATTGCAATAATACCTGGAATTCTTTTTAAGCTCTTAAATCTATACATCAAGGATTCTAAAACTACTTCAAACATATTTTGGATAGACGAAATTCCTCCAAAAGCAACAGCTGTAAACAATATTATTGCAAATATTCTTCCCATTGGCATCTCTTGTAATATAGTTGGTAGTGTTACGAAAAGTAAACCAGGTCCACCTGCTGGATCCATATTGTAAGCAAATACAGCTGGAATCATAACTAAAGCTGCTACCATCGCTGCTATTAAGTCGAATATCGCAGTCCATTTTGCTCCATCTACAATATCTTCACTATCTGGCAAATAAGCACCATACACAATCATTCCCGAACCTGTTACAGATAGAGAGAAGAATGCTTGTCCCATTGCTGCTACCCAAACCATAGGCTCCATTAACTTAGCCCAATTTGGCGTAAATAAAAATTTATATCCTTCGACAGCTCCTGGTAATAGTGCTACTCTTATTGCCATTATTACAAATAGAATAAAGAACAAAGGCATCATAACCTTATTAGTTTTTTCAATACTTTCTGCACCGAGAACCAAGGTTAACAGTGCTCCTACAATTACTATAAGATGATAAGGTATAACTGAAAATTCTTGAAATGCAAAGGATTCGAACCAAGGTCCTGGGTCTACTGTCATAATTTCACCAGTAACTGAAGCTGTTAATCCTTTTAAAACATATGCAATTATTACTGCATAACCTATAGCTATACACATGGATCCAGCTAATGGAATCCAACCTACTAATTTTCCTACTTCTTCTTTTCCCCCTGAGCGCCAAGCCATCTCATAAGCCCCAACAGTACCGGTTTTTGCTCTTCTACCTACCGCATATTCCGCCGATAATCCTACATATGAAAAAATAACTATGAATATTAAATATGGTATTAAAAAAGCAAAACCCCCGTTTTCTCCTAATTTATAAGGAAACCCCCAAACATTTGCCATACCTACTGCCGAGCCTACACAGGCTAAAATAAATCCCCATTTAGATTTAAATTTTGATTCGCTCATATCATCCTCCTATAAAATTTATTGTACGCTTTAAACGGTGATGCATCATACACCATAAGCCTACAAATTAATTTTAAAACGTTTTCCAGATGATGTCAATAATTTTTTTTAAACTTTTTATTATTACTGTAATTAATTTACTAATAATTTAGTGGATAGCATACTGCAAATATTAAAAAGACACCTGATTTTTTTAGTTAGCCAAGTGTCTTTAAAGTTTTTTACATATTTAATTCTTTATTTCGAATTTGAATTTTATCAACCTATTCCACCCATTACTATCCCGAGTATATATACCAAAATCGTAATACCTACAAAAGCATATTTCCCAAGTGGTTCTATCCAATTTCCAACAGGTTGTAATCTTCCTTTGCTAAGTTCATCTTTAACATAATCAATTCCAAATACCCAGTAGAACATTACTCCTGCGATAAATGCTCCTAATGGATTGATGTAAATTGAAACTATGTCCATCCACTCTCCTACTATACCTTGGATTAATAAACTCACACTCAAACCTAAAACAGCAATTACCATAACTGCTTTGGCTCTTGAGAAGTTAAATGTATCTTGAAGAGTAGCTATTGAAAGTTCGTACAAGTTTATCAACGATGTAATCGCCGCAAACAATACAGCAGTGAAAAATACAATCGTTACTATTGGACCGCCCTTCATGCCGTTAAACAAATTCGGCAAATTAACAAACATCAGACCTGGTCCACCAGAGTCCAATTGTTGTCCTGCTGTAGCCATCGCTGGAATAATAACTAGGGATGCAGTTACAGCTGCCAATGTATCAAAAAATGCGATATATTTTGCAGTACTTAAAACATCTTCTGTGTCACTTAGGTATGAACCGTAAATGACAGTACCACTTCCACCTAATGACAAAGAGAAAAATGCCTGGCCTAAGGCAAAAATCCAAACCTCAGGGCTAAAAATCTTGTCTGTATTTATAGAAAAAATATAGCTATATCCCGCTTCAGATCCAGGTTGGAAGTAAACATAAACCGCCAAACCGATAAACAAAGCATAAAACAAGGGCATCATTATCATATTAGTTTTTTCAATACCATTTGCAATTCCTGCAGTTAAAATACCAAATGCAATAACAGCTGCTAAAATTTGAAAACCAGTATTTCCAAATGAAGATGCTGTAGCACCAAAAGCAGCGCCAAATCCTTCAACATTAATAGGAGCTAAAGTCGCACCAGTGAATGAACCTATCCAATACTTAACTATCCAACCTGTAACGACAGTATATCCAATAGCAAGTAATAAGCTGGCAACAACGGGAACCAGTCCCAATATTTTGCCTAGTTTTTCATCTTTACCTGCATGAATCATAGCTTTTGAAAAAGCACCGATAGAGCCACTTTTTGTTCCTCTACCAAGTCCAATTTCCCCAATAATTCCACTATATCCTAACAATATTACACATATCAAATATGGTACAATAAACGTTCCACCACCATATGCAGAAACCCGCGTTGGGAAGAGCCAAATATTGCCCATCCCAATAGCAGATCCTATACATGACATTATAAATCCCCAACGACTAGCAAATTGTTCTCTATTATTTGTTTCCCCCATAATAGTTCTCCTTTAGGATTTTAATGTTTAATTTTAATTTTTAGTTCTTTCTAATTTAATCTTCAATCG
>JAAZCH010000365.1 GCA_012513395.1 Tissierellia bacterium | reverse complement strand
TTAATTCGATTGAATTGAATTTGATCTTGGGGTAATAATTCCATAAATCCCGGTAAAATTGATGGTTTTACTATTTGTGTCATTTAATTTCCTCCTAATTTTCTAAAAATATCAAAGACCCAAAGTCTTTTAATTTATAATTTCCCAAAATTTTATACTCTGTACTTTCTTCTATTAAAAATTGTTTAATCTTTTCGAAGTCTTTATGATTTTGAATATTGCCAGTAAAGTAAATCTCACTTGAATATCCACTGGCTCCGCCAATAAATCCGTAGTCGAACCCGTCTAACTCAATTTCTCCTTGGGAAATTAATAATTTCCTTCTATCTCCCAATGCTTTATAAACTCCCTTATCCGATGTGATGATTCCTGATTTAGTAAACAAAACATTACATTTTCCATAACCTTGATTTACGTGAATTTTTTCAAAATCTATCTCATTCAAAATCTTCTCGTCAGTGATATTAAAATTGTGAATAGCTATCTTGCCATTAGATGCCAAATTATATGAAGAATCCTTTGGATAAATATCTTCAACAATTTTTTCACCTGATTTTACTATTATACCATAATTTGATAATAATTTATGGTAGTATGTATAAACAAATGGCTCTACTACAATTAAATTTTCTTTTATTTTACAAACTTGTATATCCGGATGAGTTTTCAATGGGGAGTTAAAATCTTTAAGTTCTAAAGTTTCTACTAATAAAAACCCAAAATCTATAAGCATATATTTGGAGATTTTGGGCAAGTTTTTGTCACATATGCAAATTTTCAACTTCTTTGCCTCATGGATTCATACATTAAAATAGAAGCCGAGACATTGGCATTTAAAGATTCTGCTCCTCCAACCATGGGAATGTATAAGGATTGAGTCGCGAACTTTTTCATCTCCTTCGATACTCCTTGGGATTCGTTTCCTATAATAATAATTACATTATCCTTTAAATCCGTCTCCATAGGAGTAAAGCTTCTTTCTTCTAAGGAGGTGGCAAGTATTCTAAACATTCTAGATTTTAAAATTTCCATCTCGTCTATATTTTTCATAACATAAATATTTATCCGAAAAATAGACGCCATAGTGGAGCGAACTACCTTTTCATTTAATACATCTACAGAATTAGGTCCCACTATAAGACCGTCAAAGCCAAAGGCATCTACGCCTCTAATTATTCCACCCATATTTCCTGGATCTGAAAGTCCATCTAATAAAATATATCTTCCAAAGGGTAAAATATCCTCTACGTTCTTTATATCTGCATATACAGTAGAAAATATCCCTTGGGAATTTACTGTATCAGTTATTCCATAAAAAATTTTGTCTTCTATAATGTTTAGCTTTTGTTTTTGTAAGTCAGGATAATTTTTAAACTCTCCATCAAAAAAACTTTTAGACAAAAATATTTCACGAATTTTAATTTCTTCATTTATAGCCTCTATTATAGGCTTAATTCCTTCTAGAATATATGTGGATTCTCTAGTCCTTACCTTTTTTTGCTTTAAGCTTTTAATAAATTTAATCTTTTTGTTTTCTTCTGAATTTATAAAGTTATACATGTTTTTCCATTTTCTTTAAATATTGGTCTTCACCAATTACTATTAGATTATCTTCTTTTTCTATTTTTTCCAAAGCTGAAGGGGACACTATTGTCCTGTCTTTTCTTCTAATGGCAATGATATTAATATTAAAAGTATTTCTCACATCTAATTCCTTTAGGGTTTTTCCCGCCCAGTTTTGTGGAGAGTTAACTTCAACTATGGAATACTCTTCACTAAAATGAATGTATTCTATTATACTTTTTCCTGAGATAGAACGAGCTAGCCTTTCTCCCAGTTCTATTTCCGGATAGATAACTTGGTCTACTCCAACTTTTTTTAAAATTCTAGCTTGCATATCAGTTCCAGCTTTTGCATAAATCATAGGAATTTCATACTCCTTGGATTCTACTGCTGCCACT
>JAAZCH010000449.1 GCA_012513395.1 Tissierellia bacterium | reverse complement strand
CTTGACTCAGGGACTATAATGATTGATGGAAAAAGTATCGAGAAGCTAGCAGCAGAAGATAGGCCTGTAGCTACGGTTTTTCAGTCCTATGGGCTTTTTCCCCATATGAGTGTTCTTGATAACATAATCTATGGTCTTAAGTTTAGAAACTATAAAAAGAAGGCTGCCAGGCAGGAGGGTATGGCTATGGTCAGGACCCTGGGCCTGGAGGGCCATGAAAATAAAAAGGTCACCCAGTTATCCGGTGGCCAGCAGCAAAGGGTGGCGCTAGGTAGGGCTCTTATTGTGAGGCCCAAGCTTCTACTTCTAGATGAGCCTTTTTCGAATCTTGATACCAGGCTAAGGGATAGCATGAGACAGGAACTCTTAAGAATTAGGGACATTTTTGGGATAACCATGGTCTTTGTTACCCATGACCAGGAGGACGCCTTTAGCATAGCTGATAGGATTATCCTTATGAATGAGGGCAGGCTTGAGCAGATTGGCAATGCCAGGGATGTCTATGATCAGCCTGCCAGTGACTTTGTTTTAAATTTCCTTGGCAGGACCAACCTTTCAGATGAGGGCTATGTAAGACCTGAAGCCATCAGGCTTGTTAGGGGAGGCAGAGGTTCTAGGATAGTAGGAAAGGTATTTAAAGGGTTTTATAGCCAGTATACTGTAGAGGATGATAGGGGAAGTTATCAGGTTATTAGCCTGGAGGATGACTTTGAGGTGGGCCAGGAAGTGGGCCTTGAAATGGAGATAAGAAGCATATGAAATTACTGCATGTTATGGCCCAGCTACCAGCCAGGACTGGTTCTGGGATCTACTATAGAAATATGATAGAGGAGTTTAAGGCCTATGGCCATACTCAAAAGGCACTTTTTGCCATGCAGCCAGGATTTGGCTGGGAAATTTTAGGTGAAGAAGATTCATATCCAGTCCACTTTCAAACAAAGGAGCTACCCTTTCCCATAGCTGGGATGAGCGATGTTATGCCCTACGAGCATACAGTCTACTCAGAGATGACTAATACCATGCTAGATCAGTGGAAGGCTGCCTTTAGAAAAAAACTAGAGGAAATAAAAAAGGAATATGAGCCAGATTTAATCTTTGCCCACCATCTCTGGATTCTAACCTCCATGGTTAGGGAGATATTTCCTGATACAAAAGTTATTGGGATCTGCCACAATACAGACCTGCGCCAGGCCAGGATGAATCCTAGTATAAAAGAAAATCATGTTCTTGGCCTTGATAGGCTGGACTTTGTATATGCTGCCAGTGAGGAGCAGAAAAAAGAGATTGAAGAGGTTTACTCAATCCCACTTGAAAAGCAAGTGGCAGTGGGTGGAGGCTTTAACCAAAATATCTTTTATCCTCCAAGTAAAAAGGACTATTCTAAAAAGATTCGTCTGGCCTACTGTGCTAAGATTGATCCTTCCAAGGGCATCTATGAACTGGTAGAGGCCTATAGAGAGCTGGGCCTTGAGGATACTAGCTTAGACATAATTGGAGTCCCTCAAGAAGAGGAGAAT
>JAAZCH010000046.1 GCA_012513395.1 Tissierellia bacterium | reverse complement strand
TTGCCTTTGACATTTTCTAGTTCAACTGCATCATCTTCATCGAATATTTCGATTCCTGTATCCATTATTTCCACAAACTTCTCTATACCACTCATGCCTCTATGGAAGGCTTCAGAAAACTCTACAATTCTACGGATAGTAGCTGTAAGGACATTTGCATACAATACAAAGGCAAATAAATCTCCAGGTTCTAGGCTTCCATTTACTAAAAATATTCCTCCAACTAGTATAATTGTAATGTACATAAGGGCATCAAACACTCTAGTTATCGCATGAAAAGCGGATAATCCCCTATACGTTCCTTTCTTAATGTCTAAAAATTCTAAATTGTCTAATTCAAATTTTCCAATTTCATATTCTTCATTTGTAAAACTTTTTACAACATTAATCCCAGAAAGATTATCTTCAATACTTGAGTTCAACTCGCCTATATGACTTCTTTGGTTTGACATCATTTGTCTAACTATTCGGTTCTTTTTAGAGCTAGTTATTATCATAAATGGTATCAAGGTAAAAAGAATAAGAGTCAATGGAGCGTTAATTCTAACCAAAATCCCAAAAGACACAATTAGTTTAATTGCTCCAATAAAAAATTCCTCTGGACCATGATGGGCAAATTCTGTAACATCAAATAAATCATTAGTTATACGAGCCATCAGTTTTCCAACTTTATTTTCATTATAAAAGGAAGTACTTAATTGTTGCAGGTGAGAAAATATATCTCTTCTCATGTCTGTCTCGATTTTTGCGCCAGTTACATGACCTATATTATTCATAAAATAATAAGCCAATATATCTATAATTTTTAATAAAGTATACAACAATGAGATTCTAATGATTAAACCCAAAGTCATGCTACCTATGTCGGTGCTTGCCAGATTAGTCATATACCTTAATATCATAGGAAGAGCAAGTTCATTTATAGTAGTTAGACTTGCACAAAACAAATCAAAAAATATTAATGCTTTGTATGGCACAAAATAAGGTAAAAATCTTCCTAAGAGTTCTCTATTCGTGTAATTTTTAATTTTTATATTAGCACCCCCTATGTTCACCAATTTATTTTAATTCTTATCATCTTCTGGAGCATACAACAACTCTTTTAATTGAGATAAGTATTCATTGTTTTCACTTTCTATTTTAATTAGTCCTCGTTCGATATCAGTTAAAGTAATATCGCCGTTATTTGAATCCATTAAAAATACTAAATAGTTGTAATTCGGTTCCATATTTGGAATATCTGGAATTACTATATTTTTGATAGAACCTTTTAGATCTTCTAAGACGTGAATTTCTTTTCCAGATGCCCCTGTTTGGCTCATTTTTATTAAAGATATATAATCAGAATTTTTTTCCAAAACTTTTACTTCTTCTTCAACTGAAGTATTAATTTCAATTTCATCATTAGAATTTTCTTCATGATCTTCTTCGGCATCTTCATTCGTATTCAGTTTTTCATCGTCAACTTTACTAACATCCACAGTATCTTTGGAGTCTTCAACAGTTACTTTGGAATTAGTATCGTCAACTTTATCAGGAGTTATGGTTTTTTTCTCCTGGCATCCAGATAGTATTGCAAGAGCTAAGAACAACAAGATAAACTTTTTTTTCATTCGATTCCTCCAATTAAGTCTTTATGAGCCTTTTTTAAATCTTCTATAATGCTTAGATGTTGAGGACATGCATCTTCGCATTGTCCACACTCGATACAATTAGGTTGTCCCGATTTATCATTCAATAGCTCTTTATAATTTTTTTGATACTTGTCATTATCTTCAAAAATATATTTATTATTGTAAGCTGCAAATACGCTGGGGATTTTTACACCAGTAGGACAGGGCATACAGTAATTACATCTTGTACAATCCACCTTTATTCTAGAATGAATTTCATTTTTTAAATAATCAATTTTTTCTAAAATTTCCTTGGAGAGAGAATCTGGAAGTACTTCGCTAGCTGTTTTAGAATTTTCTTCAATTTGAAAAAGTTCATTCATACCACTTAGTACGACATCAACTTCCGGCATATTATATAAATAGCTTAAAGCCAGCTCGGCTGGCATATTACCGTCTAAATTATCTATAATGGACTGAGGCAGTCTAGCCAATTGTCCTCCTCTTAAAGGTTCCATAACTACTACTCCCAAACCTTTGGACTTGGCATATCTCATTCCCTCTAACCCTGCTTGATAGTTTTCATCTAGATAATTTAATTGTATCTGACAAAAGTCAAAATCATAAGTGTCTATTATCTCCTTAAATACACTTATATCGTCGTGAAATGAAAAACCTAAGTAACGGATTTTTCCCTCTGCTTTGGACTTCATAGCATTATGGTAAACATTTTTTTCCTTTACCATATTGAAACGATTTTTATCTAGGGAATGGAGCAAGTAAAAATCTATATAGTCAGTTTGCAGTCTTTGCAACTCTGTATCTAACAATGTAAAGAAGTCTTCTTCTTTATCTATTTTCCACACAGGTAATTTCGTAGCAAGATATAGCTTTTCTCTTAAACCGTCTCTAAACATTTCTCCCGCAAATATTTCACTTTGGTTATTATGATACACATATGCAGTGTCAAAATATGTAATACCATTTTCTATTGCTGATTCCACCAGTTCTCTAGATTTTTTATAATCTATTTGTCCATTATCATTTTCTATAACGGGCAATCTCATTAGACCGAAGCCTAAACGTGAAACTTTTATATCATCATTAATAAATTCAATTTTTTTCATCATTATACCTCCCAACACCAATAAATTATAACATAAATCCCTAGATTAAAAAACTTTTGGAGAACTCTAAAGAGTATAAAATTTGATTAAATTGTGTATTATTAAAATAATTGTAGTATAATATAAAATGGTGATGGATATTGAATTATAAAAATATTGGAATAGATATAGTAGATATAAGTAGGGTGGAGAGGATATACAATAAATTTGGAAGCAAATTTATTGAAAGAATTTTCAATCCCTTAGAAATAGATTATATTAGAGCTAGGAATAATAAAGCTGAAACCATTGCAGCTCTTTTTAGTTTTAAAGAATCTATTGCAAAAGCTTTGGGAACAGGTTTTACCCAAGGTTTGACTTTTAAAAGCATAAAAATATTTCACTCTAATTTAGGTGCACCAAGAGGAGAAGCTAGAGGCAAAAAATTTTTACTTTCAGCCACACATGATGGCAATTTTGCTGTTACAGTTGCATTAATAGATGGAAATGGGGTAGATATTCCAAGTAGAGTGATAGAATTGTATAGACCGAGATTGGATAAATCCCACAAAGGAACATTTGGAAAGTCTATGATTATTACAGGTTCAAGAGGAATGGTAGGGGCAGGATATCTCTCTAGTACTGCAGCATTAAAATCAGGTTGCGGACTTACATATCATTACGTTAGTGAAGAAGACGAGATTTTTTCACCTCTTTCTACCATGCATATTGAAGTAATTTTAAAAGACTCTAGTCCTTTTAAGGATTTAGCAAGAATGGACAGCGTGTTATTTGGATGTGGTGTCGGAATCAATCGAAATAAAAGAGAAGTGTTACGACGACTTTTGGCTGAAGATATTCAGCTTATTATTGATGCAGATGGAATCAATATGCTAGCAGAAGATTTAACCCATTTAATATCTAAAAAGGCTAAAGTAATTCTAACTCCACACATCATGGAATTTAGCAGACTTACAGGAGAAGTAGTTGCGCCTGGAGAAAGACTTTATTCTCTGGCTAAGGATTTTGCAAAAGTTTATAATGTAGTTTTAGTATTGAAAGACTCTAAAACTATAATTACAGATGGTAATTCCTTAGAAATAATTGATAGGGAAAATTCAGGTCTAGCTACTGCTGGCAGTGGAGATGTTTTAGCAGGGATAATTGCATCTTTAGTAGCCCAAGGCTATGAACTTTTGGATGCTGCTAGTTTAGGGGTATACATTCACTCTTTGAGTGGAGAGATTGCTAGTAAAAAGAAGTCAAAAACCTCTATGGTCGCAAGGGATATAATTGACGGTTTGGACGATGTATTTCGAATTTTGGAAGAAAGGTAATAAAAAATAAATATGGTAGTTAAGAGAGGAGATCTTTTCTACGCAAATCTCAGTCCTGTCTTAGGCTCGGAGCAGGGTGGAATTAGACCTGTTGTAATAATACAAAATGATGTAGGGAATAAGTATTCTCCAACAGTAATAGTTGCACCAATAACGTCAAGGATGAATAAGACTAAGCTTCCTACTCACGTTAAGATTAATGCCAGTGAAAAATTTGGGCTTCCAAAGGATTCCGTGGTACTTTTGGAACAAATAAGGACAATTGATAAACAGCGTTTAAAAGATAAAATAGGTAAATTTGATAGAAGAAGAATGGCTGATATAGACAATGCAATTCTAACGTCTTTAGAACTAGAAGACATTGAATAATTTAAGATCAAATACATAAATAACGTCTTAGCTTATGGCTAAGACGTTATTATTAAAATTTTCTATTCATTTGGCACTAAGAGTCCATAACCTCCATTTTTTCTTTTGTACAATACATTTAGTTGATTCGATTCTGAATTGTTGAAAACATAGAAGTTGTGACCTACCAATTCTAGCTGAAGAATTGCTTCGTCTTCAGACATTGGTCTAGTAGAAAATGTTTTGGTTTTTAAAATTTTGTCACTGTCACTTGAGTCATCTTGAACTGGCCAATCAGGTATATTATCGATGCGAATTGTTTCTTTACCTTGATATTTCTTTTTCAGTTTAGTTTTGTGTTTTCTAATTTGTCTAGCTAACCTGTCTGTGGCTCTGTCCAATGCTGTTCTCAAGTCTGGATCAGACACTTCTGATCTGATAAACGATCCAGGAAGATTAATGGTTATTTCCACTACAGAGTTTTCTCTAAATTCGGAAAATGTAACATTACACCTAATTTCTTCATCGAAATATTTATCCAATTTGTTCAATTGGGATTCTGCCATTTGTTTCATGTCTTCTGTAACCTGTACATTTTTTCCTGTAAAATTGATTAACATAATATGTCCTCCTGCTACTTCATTACTTAATATGCTTTGTAAATATTAAGTTATAAATATATTACCCTATTATCAGCTAATAATGCAATAGATAAATTTCTTATGTGATAAAAGGAACAAAAGGTCGCCTAGGTGTGGATAATGTTGAAAACTTTGTGGATAAGGATATATAAAGGTTAGGCATGTGGATATATATGTTAATATCGCGTAAAGTAAGTAAATTAAAAGTAAAATATTTAAAAAATATTGCAAATAGATGATGGACTTTATTTATTAGTAAAATTGATTTATACTTATAGTACTCAGGAGGGTATTAATGAACTCTAAAATTAAGGATTTAAGATCTCTTTTTGAATATGTAAAAAAGAATGAAAAAAATATATACAAGAAGATATTTCAAACATATGGCTTGCCTACTAGCAAGATAAAAAACTTGCCCAAAGAAGAAAACGAACTCTTGTTGATATCTACTGGTATAAATATGAGCGTAGAAGAAAAGTTGTCAAAACTTATCGGACAATATGAGTACGACAATGCAACAATTTACAATAAGGTTAAAGACGATTTCGAATTTAATTCTAAAGTTGGATTTTTTGAAGTTTTAAATCATAGAGTGGGAGGAAGTGTTCACGTTGTGGATTTAAAATCTTCTGTTTTTGAAACTTTGGTCACAGATTCAGATTTAAATTTGGAAAAAGGAGATTTACTATTTGGACTTTCTTTTTTTGATTTTGAAATAGGGGATACTATTTTGTACTCCAATTTTATAGTGCTTACTGAAGAGGAACGCATAGTTGTGGATGGAATTTACGATGAGTATTTTGTAGATGATGACACAGATGTGTTTTTTGACAATGTGGTACTACCAAGACTTATGAAAAATCAGCTACAACAAATAGACGAGCTTTTTTCTAAACATACACTTAGCATGATGGAAAACTATGATCAAGTTTCTATTTATAATTTTTTTAAACATTTTAGTGATACGATTAAGTATGCACTTTTTAGTAATGAAGAAATAAATATATACAATTTGGACTATTATGATTTTCTTATGAAGGAAACCGAATCAGGAAATTTTATTGTAGAAGGAGATTTGGAGATATTTATTGATATGCTAGAATTTCTAATGACCCTTGAGGCGAGAAGAGATAAAAGCAAGGAAGAAGTTTTAAAAAGTATAATTAAATGCAAAGAAAATATATTAGTATTAAAAAACAATTTATCTCTAAAATATCCCGTAACTCCATTGGATTTAGTAAATGCAATAAGTGACAACGAGCTATCCGAAAATAATGAAATTTCAGGAATATTGACTATGGGCTTTTATATGGACGAACTTTCCAACCAAGAAGAACCTAAACTTACAAATAAGACGAGACGACTTAGTGCCAAATCCTTAAAGAAATTGATGGATGAAAACGTACTAATAAAACTGGACTCTTCAGAACATTCAGAGGAAAATGCTAAGGAATTAATACAATTTGCAGTAGCGATACTGCTTTCAAATGGATTGGCGGGAGTTAAGGAAGATGACGAAATTTATTTAACCAACAGATTTGCGTACTTTGTAATATCTCATCCAGATGAAGTAGTGGCAAATTTTTTAACTGCCATATTTAGAGAAGACACATTGAGACAATATATAGGCAGGAAAAATGATAATTATAAAAAACTACTTGATGATTTGATTAAATTTATTAATACTTTAGACAATTCCGAGTTGATTAAAACTCAGGGCGGAAAAAAGATGCTCAATATCTTAGAGATTATAGGCTTAGTAAAGACCAAAATAGTTGAAGGGGAAGAATATTTTGAAGCCACTATACTGGGAGAAATCTATAATGATTATTTAAAATCCAAAGCACAAAAAGGAAAAGTTCTTCAGATGAATTCTTACAAAAAATAAATTTTTAAATTGGCCTTCGGGTCAATTTTTTATTTAAATTTTGCAAATAATAATATTGACAAGTAGATAGAATTTGATACAATAGTTTAGCAATTGTAAACAAAATATTTAATGGAGGTGGACTTTTATTGAACATTGGCGAAAAAATAAAAAATATTAGAATAGCTCAAGGACTAACTCAAGAAGAAGTTGCACAAAGATGCGAACTGACTAAGGGATTTATTTCCCAAGTTGAAAGAGATATCGCATCGCCGTCCATCACTTCATTTATTGATATATTGGATGCATTGGGTATTAGTCCTTCAGATTTTTTTGAAGACCGAGAAGAAAAGAAAGTATTTAAAGACGAGGACTTTTTTGAATTCGTAGAAGAAAAAAAGGGATATAGAATAAATTGGTTGGTTCCCAATTCACAAAAAAACTTAATGGAACCCACTTTATTGGAAGTTGAACCAGATGGAACTACAGAAATAATCAATCCATATGACGGGGAAGAGTTTGGATTTGTTTTGGAAGGGAAGCTGGAGTTAGTTATAGGTGATGAAGTTTACAAGGTCAATAAAGGTGATAGCTTTTACTTTAAAGCGAAGGAAAGTCACTTTTTAAAAAATCCTGGAAAAGAACTTCTTAAAGTTTTATGGATTAGTAGTCCACCCAGTTTTTAGGAGGTTTTATGAAAAAAATAGCTATAAATCTTAAAAATATAGATAAATCCTATGGCGACAATGAAGTGCTAAAGGATTTAAATCTTAAAATATATGAAAATGAATTTTTAACTTTACTAGGACCGAGTGGATGTGGGAAAACTACTACCCTGAGGATAATAGGTGGATTTGAAATGCCAGATGATGGTGTTGTAGAATTTGAAGGGGAAAATATTACCAATATTCCTCCTTATAAAAGAAAAATTAATACTGTATTTCAAAAATATGCTTTATTTCCACATTTAAACGTGGAAGAAAACATAGAATTTGGTTTGAAAATTAATAAAGTTGAGGCGAGCGAAAGAAAAACTAGAACTGCAGAAATGCTAAAACTAGTTGGGCTTTCTGGATTCGAGAAGCGTCGAATAGATTCTCTAAGCGGGGGTCAACAACAAAGGATTGCTATAGCAAGAGCTTTGGTAAATAGACCAAAAGTTTTGCTTCTAGACGAACCCTTAGGAGCACTTGATTTAAAACTTAGAAAAGAGATGCAAGTAGAATTAAAAGAAATTCAACAAAACGTAGGAATTACATTTATTTATGTAACCCATGACCAAGAAGAAGCTCTAACTATGAGTGATACCATAGTGGTTTTAAACGAGGGAATCATTCAACAAATAGGAAAACCCATTGATATTTACAATGAGCCTAAAAACTCATTTGTAGCTAATTTCATAGGTGAGTCTAATATCGCTGATGGAATTATGCGAGAAGATTTTTTAGTTGAAATGCTGGGTGTTAAGTTTATTTGTGTGGACAAAGGATTTGAAAAAGATGAAAATGTAGATGTGGTAATTAGACCAGAAGACGTAGTAATCTTAGATAAAGGCCAAGGACAAATAGATGGAGTAGTGGAATCAGTGGTTTTTAAAGGCGTTCATTACGAAATGATAATAGTTGGAAATGGATTTAGATGGAAAGCTCACTCGACAGTATCTCGTAGAGAGGATGAGGAAGTGGGACTTAATGTAATTCCAGACAATATCCACATAATGAGGAAAATGAAATGAGAAAGTATTCTGTACCTTATTTTTTTTGGCTAATACTTTTTGTGGCTTTTCCTATGATATTAATAGGAATCATGGCTTTTACTAATGGAGATATGCTAAATTTTAGTACCTTTACATTTTCATTGGAAAACTTTCAGAGATTTTTTGAATCTACGTATTTGAGGATATTAATAAACTCAATTATATTGGCATCTATTTCTACTCTAATGTGTTTTTTTATAGGTTATCCTACTGCGTATATTATTTCTAGGATGAAAGAAAGTGTTCAGGGTACTTTAATTTTGTTATTTGTAATACCTATGTGGATGAATTTTCTCCTTAGAACATATGCGTGGCTGACCTTGCTTGGAAATAATGGATTGATAAATCAATTTTTTGGATTCTTAGGATTAGGACCTTTTGATATAATATATAATAATAAAGCGGTAGTTATCGGTATGATTTACAATTTCTTGCCTTTTATGGTTCTACCTATATATACTGTTCTTTCTAAGATGGATACTAGTTTAATCGAAGCAGCTAAGGATTTAGGTGCCAACGACAGAGAAGTTTTTCAAAGGGTAATTTTTCCATTATCCATACCTGGTATTAGCTCTGGGATAACTATGGTATTTATTCCAGCTTTAAGTACTTTTGTAATATCGAATTTACTAGGTGGTAATAAATCCATGTTGATTGGAAATGTCATAGAGCAGCAATTTAGATTTACTGGAGATTGGCACTTTGGGGCAGCAATTTCCTTTATACTCATGGTATTTATGTTAATAACTATGATCTTTTCATCTCGAAGTGGAATTGTAAAAGAAGGAGAGACAGGCTTATGGTAAAAAAATTTGCTAATCGCTTTTATTTGGCTTTGGTATTTTTGTTTTTGTACCTGCCTATCTTTGTATTAATATTTTATAGCTTCAATTCATCTAGGCTTAGAGGTAGTTTTGGTGGATTTAGTTTAATTTGGTATAAAAACTTATTAAGTGATAGAGCTGTTATGCAAGCACTTTACAATACAGTACTTGTTGCATTACTCTCTACAGTAATCTCTACAATTATGGGAACTTTTGCAGCGATAGGGATTCATTATCTTAGGAGAAGGGATAAAGATATTGTATTAAATCTTAATTATATCCCCGTTATCAATCCAGACATAGTAACGGCAGTTGCTTTAATGGCTCTTTTTAAGTTTTTTAGTTTAAAATTTGGACTTAGTACGATGCTGATATCTCATATAGTGTTTTCTGTACCTTATGTGATTTTAAATATTTTACCTAAATTGCAACAATTGGATAGAAATTTATTAGATGCCTCCATGGACTTAGGGGCGACCCCATTATATTCCATTATAAATGTCATAATTCCCCAAATTAAACCGGGGATAGTGACTGGGGCGTTGATGGCTTTTACCTTATCCATAGATGATTTTATTATTTCATACTTCAACACTGGTCATGGATTTAATAATTTGAGTATATTAATTTATTCAATGGCTAAAAAAGGTATAAATCCTAGCATAAATGCATTGTCTACAATAATGTTTGCAACTATGCTATTGCTCGTATTAATTATTAATAGAAGAAATAGAGGAGAGATGGGAAATGAATAAAAAATTATTGGTTCTGATTTTTGTGCTTGTATTGATGCTTTCAGCTTGTGGGTCCAAATCAGGAACACAAGAAGGAGTATTGAATGTCTACAATTGGGGAGACTATATAGACGAAAGCTTACTTTCAAAATTTGAAGAAGAAACTGGCATAAAAGTTGTATATGATACATTTTCTTCCAACGAAGATATGTATATTAAAGTAAAGCAAGGAATAGACTCGTATGACATATTGGTACCATCAGATTATATGATAGAAAGACTTATTGAAGAAGGTTTATTAAATGAAATAGATTTGGATCAAGTACCTAATTTTGAATACGTAAATGACAACCTAAAAAATCCTGCTTTTGACCCAGAGAATAAATACTCAGTACCATACTTTTGGGGAACAGGAGGAATTATTTACAATACGACTAAGATAACAGATGAGATAGACAGTTGGATGGATTTATTTGACGAAAAATATTCTGGAAAGATTGTGATGTACAATTCTTCTAGGGACTCTATAGCAGTGGCATTAAAAGCATTAGGATACTCTATGAACTCCACTGACTTGGATGAGTTAGAAGAAGCAAAAGAACTATTAATTGCACAAAAACCTCATGTACTTGCATATCAAGCAGATGAAGGAAGAGATACACTAGTATCAGGAGACGGAGATATTGGTTTTATGTATTCAGGAGATGCTTTAATGATGATAGATCAAAATCCTGACCTAAAATACGTATTGCCAAAAGAAGGGGCTAATATTTGGTTTGATGCAATGGTTATTCCATCGTCTGCACAAAATTTAGAAGCAGCTCATAAATTTATTAATTTTATGTGTGACCCAGAAAATGCAGCAATCAATGCAGAATATTCTGTAGGATTTTCTTCTCCGATAGATAAAGCTATAGAATTACTTCCAGATGAAATTAAAAATTCTGAAGTAGCGTATCCAGACGATGCATTGCTTGTAAATGGAGAGATTTATAAAAATTCTAAAGAAATTATTCCTGTATATGACAAAATCTGGACTGAAGTAACAGCAGCACAATAAAATAGATATAAGTGGAAAGCGTCAGGCTATTTGATAAAGCCTGACGTTTTTTTACAGATTATTTAAAACTACTATTGAGAAAATTACATATATTACGTTTGATTTCTGAAGATGTAGCTGATGAAAACTTTTCAACTATTAGCTACAAGAATATCTGGGTATAATTAAATCGAGGTGAAAATCTATATGAAAATTAAATTTTACGGCAGTGCCAATATGGTTACGGGCTCAAATCATATGATTGAAGTTGGAGATAAAAAACTATTGTTAGATTGTGGAATGTTTCAAGGGGGAGCAGAGGAAGAACTATTAAACTTCGAAGATTTTTCTTTTAACCCAAGTGAAATAGATTATCTAGTTTTATCCCATGCCCACATAGACCATTCAGGAAGAATTCCTAGATTAACAAAACAGGGATTTAAGGGTAGAATTCTTACAACAAAAGCCACTTACGATTTATGTAATATAATGCTTCTAGACAGTGCTCATATTCAAGAAACTGATATGGAATGGGAAAATAAAAAACGAGAAAGAGCGGGAAAACCTCTACTTGAACCCCTATATACTTCAGAAGACGTAATTCGCTCGTTGAATTTATTTGAAAAATATTATTATGATCAATATATAAAGATAGATGACATTTTCACACTTAGATTCCTAGATGCTGGTCATATCTTGGGCAGCTCAATAGTAGAACTCTGGATAAATGAAGATGGTAAAAGTACAAAGCTGGTTTATTCTGGAGATTTAGGAGTAGGAAAACATGCAATTATTAAAGAACCAAAAATTGTAGAAAGCGCCGATTATTTAATATTAGAATCCACTTATGGGGACAGAATCCATGAAAATTATGAAGAAGTACATCATAAACTTATTGACATCATTGAAAAAACTGCAAGCAGAGGTGGTGCAGTAGTTATTCCGTCATTTGCTGTTGGTAGGACGCAGGAATTAATTTATCAGCTAAATTCATATTATGACTCTGAAACTATGGAAGCATATAAAAGAATTCCAATATATATTGACAGTCCTCTTGCCATTCAAGCTACTGAAGCATATCAAAAAAATGCAGAATTATTTAATGATGAGACCAAAAAGAGAATACTATCAGGTGATAATCCATTCGAATTTCCTAATTTAAGATATGTTGGAACTGTAGAAGAATCTAAATCTTTAAATAAATCTCCATATCCCAAGGTAATTATTTCTGCAAGTGGTATGGCAGATGCAGGAAGGATAAGGCATCATTTAAAACATCATCTATGGGACCCTAGAAATACAATTTTATTCGTGGGATATCAAGCAATAGGATCTACTGGCAGGAAAATTTTAGACGGAGCTAAAACAATCAAAATACTTGGAGAAGAAATAATTGTAAGAGCAGAAATTAAAGAGCTTCAAGGATTATCTGCCCATGCGGATTTAAATATGATATTAAATTGGGTGGGAAATATAAGGGAGAAACCTAAAAAAATATTTCTAGTTCATGGAGAACCTAACGCAACGGAAAATTTAAAAAAAGAAATACAAGAAAAATATAATATCTCGACGAGAATCGCAAGGCTAGGCGAAGTTATTGAGATAGATAGCAGCAGAGAGAAAATTCATATAGATAGACGTAAAGAAGTTGATTTATCTAAAAACTTGAATGATTCCATTAACCAAGTAAAAGAATTATTTAATGTATATGAAAGTCAACGTAAATCGGAATTGGACGATGAATTTGTAACGAAGCATTATTCTGAATATAATGAAGCACTACTAGATATAAAAAACCGTCTAATGGAACTTTTGATGTTGGAAAACAAATAAGGCTTGTCAGCTTGAAGTATTTTATTAGTGATAAAATACAAATTATATGATATTATTTTATTGAATCAATTCTTATAGATTAATCTATATTGAGAGGAAGATAAAATGAAAATATATATTGTAGAAAATTATGACGAATTAAGTAAAAAGGCTGCAGAAATTATAGCAAAAGAGATAAAAATAAAAAATAATATAGTATTAGGTCTAGCTACTGGAAGTACACCTGAGGGTATGTATGCAGAGCTAGTGAAGATGTACGACAAAGGAGAAATAGACTTTTCCAATACTTGTACTTTTAACTTGGATGAATATTACGGACTAGAAGATGACCACGAACAGTCCTATCATTATTTTATGAATAAACATCTATTGAAAAAAGTTAATATAGACAAAGACAACACCAACATTCCTTCAGGTTGTACTGATGAAGTTGAAAAATTTTGTAAAGAATATGACGAGAAGATTGAAGCTGAAGGTGGTATCGATCTTCAATTGCTAGGAATTGGTGTAAATGGACATATTGGATTTAATGAACCAGGAAATCATTTCGTAGGAGAGACTCATATTGTAGATTTAACTGAAGATACATTAGATGCCAATGCGAGATTTTTTGAAACACCAGATGAAGTTCCTAAAAAAGCAATAACTATGGGAATGAAAAGTATTTTAAATTCTAAAAAGGTTCTTTTGATAGCTTCTGGAAGTGGAAAGGCCGAAGCCATGTATATGGCCTTAAAAGGTCCAATAACTCCTGAAGTTCCAGCGAGTATTTTGCAATTACACAATGATTTAATAGTATTAGTTGATAAAGAAGCGGGAGCGAGATTGGAATAAAATGCAAGAAAGGAAACAGGGAAGGAAATGATGAATAAAAAGATAAGAAACTTCATTATTTATGCTATCTTCTTATTGATAGTAGCAGGTTGTACTTTGACTCCTTGGTTTGGATTAGAATTCTTATGGAAATCTGAAAATAATAAGGTAGTTCCTTTTAGCGGAATTTATTTTGATACTCCAACTAACATCAACAATTTTAAAATCAGAAGATCTGAAAATAACTCAAGTGGAAAAAATTTGATTAGTTATGATATAGAGTTTGAATACATTGGAAATGATTCTAGTATGAGGATTATTGGGAAATTAGGAGAACAAGCCTTTTTTGGAGATACAGTAGTTCCAAGACATAGTAAAGCTACATTAAAAGGAGAATATGACGTTATTAATAATCTCTTGTTTGACGATAAACTTAACTATGGAGATTTGTATAAGAAAATAGAAAATTATAAGTTAACTTCTATATCTGAAATAAGAGTGCCTCTAAGCGAAAGTGTTAAGGACTATAAATTCAAAATAAGTTACGAACCTAAAGAATTAATTTATTCTGAAAACAACAAATTAGCCACACTGACAGTATTTTTAACAAATGCCAGAGTTGATAACTTCACAGATTCTGAATATATAAATCAAAGTGAAGTGCAAAGTTTTAATGAAAGTGGTATGTATGTAAATGTACTGGAATTATTTGATGATGCAAAAATAAATAGTATTAATTTTTGGAAGAACGTAAACAATGTAATATTTATTCTATCAACGATATTAGTTGTCGGTCTTATATGGCTGGGTAGAACTAGTAATCCCTATATATTAATGGCATTAATGTTTGCGAATATACTGACTCTATATGCTTTTTTTGAGATAGGAATTACTACGAAGGGAATTTTATATATATTTCCTATACTTGGGATTGTTACAGTTATTTTATCTAGACTAATGGCTAGAGATAGACTTGCCTTTAATAAGTATGACTTTTCCCAATCCTTAGGTGGAGCGATTCTCTTAGCTTTACTAGGTATAATAGTATATGTTGTGCCTAATACATTTTAATATATGAACTTTAAAAAGCTTAGTTTTCTAAGCTTTTTCTATTATTTAGATTAAGAACTTGACCCTAAAAATCAAATATGAAATTTATGTGAAATTTAAACTGTTTTTAAATAATTATTTGAATTGTTTAAAAACACAAAATAAAAAAATATGAAACAAACATTTCAAAAATTTTTACTTTGGATAGACAGGGGCATAAAATATAGGAAATTAAAAGGTGTGAAAACGTTATATTATCAAGGATTTGAAAATCATTCTCACAGAAGTAAGAAGTTATATTTGAAATTTAATCGTTTTCCAGTTTTAGAATTTGTAACTTGAAGCCTTGATAGCATCAAGTCTTAAGGGTTTAATACAATGGATTTTATTATTTGCAATAACATTTGAGTATGTTATAATAAAATTAGAATTTAGGAAAATGAAAAACATTGTTCACATTTATTTAGGAGGTAGTTTATGGGAAAAACATTAGTATTGGGAGTAATCGGATCTGATGCACACGCAGTAGGTAATAAGATCCTAGATGCGACTCTAACAGAAGCAGGCTACAAAGTTGTAAATATTGGTGTATTGTCATCACAAGAGGACTTCATCAATGCAGCAATTGAAACTAAAGCAGATGCAATATTAGTTTCTTCACTTTACGGACAAGGCGAGCTTGACGTTAAAGGACTTAAAGAAAAATGCAATGAAGCAGGTTTAGAAAATGTATTACTTTATGTTGGAGGAAACATAGTAGTAGGAAAACAAAACTGGGAAGACGTACACGAAAGATTTAAAGCAATGGGATTTGATAGAATTTATAAACCAGGAACTTCAGTAGAAACTACAATTCAAGACTTGAAAGAAGATTTAGGGGAATAAAATGGATTGCTATTTGTTTATTGATTTTGGAAGTACCTTTACAAAAATAACATTAGTAGATATTGAGAACGAAGAGATAATAGGAACGGAGAAATCATACACTACTGTAGAAACTGACGTTACTATTGGCTATGAAAAAGCTTTTGATAAATTGAAAGAAAAGGTTAATTTTGAAGAAGTTAATATAGTTAAAACTACTGCTTGTTCTTCTGCTGCAGGTGGTTTAAAAGTTGTAGCTATTGGCTTGGTGCCTGAATTGACTGCTGAAGCAGCAAAACGTACTGCCTTAGGAGCAGGCGCTAGAATTATTAAAACATATAGCTTTAAACTTAACGACTCAGAGTTGGAAGAGATTAAGAGTTCCGATATCGATATGATTCTTTTAGCTGGAGGTACAGACGGAGGCAATTCTGAATCTATTATTCATAATGCATCTATGATCAGTAAACATAATATCAATGTACCCGTAGTCGTAGCAGGCAATAAAAGTGCAATTGACGAAGTAAAAAAAGTATTTTCTGATGATATAGAGTATTATATCACTGAAAACGTAATGCCTACGCTGAACCAAATAAATGTAGAGCCAGCTAGAGAAACCATTAGAAATATCTTTATGAAAAACATTGTAAAGGCTAAGGGAATGGAAAGAGTTTCTGAATTCCTTGATGGCATTACAATGCCCACACCAGCTGCAGTATTAAAAGCAGCTAGAGTATTATCTGTAGGGACGGATAAAGAAGATGGTCTAGGGGATTTACTAGTTTTAGATATTGGGGGCGCTACCACAGACGTTCATTCAATTTCTGATGGTCTTCCTACAAAACCAGGAGTTCAATACAGAGGATTAGAAGAACCATTTGCTAAGAGAACTGTTGAGGGAGACTTAGGAATGAGATATTCGGCTCTTGCAGTTCAAGAAGCGGCCGGGTCTCGAATGGTTAAGAAATTTGTAGATGTAGAAAAATACGATAGTGTTGATGAAGAATTTCAAAAACGTTATAACAATACAGATTTCATATCAGAAAACCAATTGGACAAGGAATTTGACTTGGCAATGGCGAAGATTTGTACATTTATTTCAATGGGAAGACATGCAGGAACAATCCACATGATTTACTCACCTATGGGCAATGTCTATAATCAAGAGGGAAAAGACTTATCTGAGGTGAAGTATTTAATAGGAACAGGCGGAGTAATTATAAATAATGAAAATCCCGAAGAGATTTTATCTTCAGGATTATTCACTATGGAAGAGCCTAATTCTTTGAGACCTGCAAACCCTAAGCTTATGGTAGATAAAGATTACATTCTTTCATCTATGGGATTATTAGCAGGTATAGATGAAGATATTGCTGTGAGAATGCTTAAAAAATATATAGTCGAAATTTAGGAGATAAAATATGGATGTAAAATTTAGAAAAATGACGGAAGAGGAATTCTTCAAACAAAGAGAAGAAGTACTTACAGGATGGCCTACAGGAAAAGATGTAGACCTAGATGAAGCTGTTGAATTTTTGAAGAAAGTTCCAGACGAAAAAAACTTTGCTAAGAAAATGGCATGGGCTGATGAACAAGGAATTACAACTGCACAACCTAGAGCAGGAGTCGCTCTTATTAATGAACATATTGAATTATTACAACATCTTCAAAACGAAGGTGGAGCAGACTTCCTTCCATCAACAATAGATGCTTATACTAGACAAAATAGATACGAAGAAGGCGAAAGAGGAATTATTGAATCTGAAGCAGCAGGAAGATCACTTCTTAATGGATTCCCAGCTGTAAACCACGGTGTTAAAGGTTGTAGACAAGTATTCGAAGCAGTAGATCTACCACTACAATTAAGACACGGTACTCCAGACTCTAGACTACTTGCTGAAGTTGGACACGCAGGTGGATTCACTTCTAACGAAGGTGGAGCAATTAGTTACAATATCCCTTACTCAAAAAAGGTAAGTGTTGAAAAGACAGTAAGAGACTGGCAATATTGCGATAGACTTGTTGGATACTATGAAGACAATGGAGTAACTATTAACAGAGAACCATTTGGTCCTTTAACAGGAACTTTAGTACCACCATCAACTTCTAACGCAGTAGGAATTCTAGAGGCATTATTAGCTGCAGAACAAGGTGTTAAAAATATTACAGTTGGATACGGACAATGCGGTAACCTTCTTCAAGACGTTGCAGCAGTAAATGCACTTAGAGAACAAACTAAAGAATATCTAAAAGCATATGGATACGATGACGTTATATTAACTACAGTTTTCCACCAATGGATGGGTGGATTCCCAGAAGATGAGTCAAGAGCATTTGGACTTATTTCACTTGGAGCAGCTGCAGCTGCACTTTCAGGAGCAACTAAAGTAATAGTTAAAACTCCTCATGAAGCTATTGGTATTCCAACAAAAGAAGCTAACGCAGCAGGAATTAAAGCTACAAAGATGGTTCTTAACCTTCTTGAAGGACAAAGATATGCAGACAGCCAAGCTTTAAGAGATGAGATAAACATCATCAAAGCAGAAGTAAAATGCATGTTAGACGAAACACTTAGACTAGGTAATGGCGACTGGGCTGTTGGAACTGTAAAAGCATTTGAAACAGGCGTAATCGATATTCCATTTGGACCTTCAGACTATAACGCAGGTAAAATGCTACCAGCTAGAGATAACGAAGGATTCATCAGATATCTAGAAGTAGGAAACATTCCACTTTCTAAAGAATTGCTAGACTTTAACAAAGGCAAATTCCAAGAAAGAGCTAAATTTGAAGATAGAGATGTAAGCTTCCAAATGGTAGTTGATGATATATTCGCAGTAAGTAGAGGAAAATTAGTAGGAAGACCAGGAGATGATGTGAAATGAGAATTGAAAAAGTTATTTGTTCACCAGGATTGACAGGATTTTACTTTGACGACCAAAAAGCAATTAAGCAAGGTGCAGGACACGACGGACTGTTTTACGTAGGAGATCCAGCTACAGACGGTTTTACTAGTATTAGACAAGCAGGAGAAAGCATATCTGTTCAACTTATACTAGACGACGGACAAGTTGCTTATGGAGACTGTGCTGCAGTTCAATATTCAGGAGCAGGTGGAAGAGACCCACTTTTCCTAGCAGCAGATTTTATTCCTCTTATTGAAAACGAAATAGCTCCAAAGCTAGAAGGAAGAGAAATCACTAAATTTAAAGAGATAGCTGAGGAATTCGATGCACTTCAAATCGATGGTAAAAAACTTCACACAGCTATTAGATATGGTATAACTCAAGCTCTTCTAGATGCAGTTGCAAAAGCACAAAAACGTACTATGGCTGAAGTAATCCATGAAGAATATGGCGTAGATACTCCAATGGAAAAAGTAGCTATATTCACTCAATCTGGTGATGACAGATACACTAACGCAGACAAAATGATTCTTAAAGGCGCAGACGTATTACCTCACGGACTATTTAACAACGTTAAAGAAAAATTAGGTGAAGACGGCGAAAAACTTAAAGAATATGTAGCTTGGTTAAGAGATAGAATCAACGAGAATAAAACTGTTGAAGACTACAAACCAATACTACACATCGACGTGTATGGAACAATCGGAGAAGCTTTCGATAACGATACAATGAAGATGGCAGAATATTTAACTGAATTAGAAGCAATAGCAGCTCCTTACCACTTGAGAATTGAAGGTCCTATGGACGTAGGTTCAAGAGAAGGTCAACTAGAAGCTATGGCAGCTCTTACTAATGAAGTAGATAAAAGAGGAATCAATGTTGAAATTGTTGCAGACGAATGGTGTAATACGTTTGAAGACGTTAAAGATTTCGTAGACCACAATGCAGGACATATGATTCAAATTAAAACTCCAGACCTAGGAGGAATCAACAATTCAGCTGAAGCAATTCTATATTGTAAAGCAAATGGAAAAGGCGCATACAGCGGTGGAACTTGTAACGAGACAAATAGATCATCTGAAGTTTTGACTAATGTTGCTATGGCTTGTGGAGCAGACCAAGTACTAGCTAAACCAGGAATGGGTGTTGACGAAGGACTTATGATCGTTAACAACGAAATGGAAAGAGTATTAGCATTAGTTGCATACAGAAACAATAAATAAGGTTAAAACTCATAATTCAGAGGGTCTAAGTGCTCTCTGAATTATATTTTATAAAAATATATATTAAGGGGTAATGTATGAAAACAATTCACGTAGATAAAATCACTGAAGAAGTTAAAAGAATGGCTATTGAAGCTGCATATTTCTTGCCAGATGATGTGCAAAAATCTTTAGAGGATTCTAGAGAAAAAGACGATTGGCCTTTGGCTAAAGAAATTTTAGACCAAATTTTAGAAAATGCTGAAATTGCTAGGACAGAAGAAGTTCCAATGTGCCAAGACACAGGAATGGCTGTGGTATTTGTAGAAATGGGTCAAGACGTTCATGTAGAAGGCGGATTTATTGAAGACGCAATCAATGAAGGTGTGCGCCAAGGATATGACGAAGGATATCTAAGAAAATCCGTAGTAGGAGATCCTATTGAGAGAGTTAATACTAAAGACAACACTCCAGCAGTTATCAACTACAAAATTGTACCTGGAGATGAATTAAAAATCATTTTTGCTGCAAAAGGTTTCGGATCTGAGAATATGTCTAGACTTACTATGCTTAAACCAGCTGATGGACTTGAAGGAGTTAAGAAATTTATCCTAGAGACAGTGGAATTAGCTGGACCAAATCCATGCCCACCAATAGTAGTAGGAGTTGGAGTAGGTGGAACATTTGACAAGGCAGCAGCTATGGCTAAAGAAGTTCTAATGAGACCTCTAGATGAATATCACGAAAATGAATTTTACGCGGATTTAGAAAGAGAAATGGAAGAAAAAGTTGCAAATCTTGGAATTGGACCTCAAGGCTTTGGCGGTAGAACTACAGCTTTAAGAGTTATGATTAAAGAGTATCCAACTCATATTGCAGGTTTGCCAGTAGCAGTTAACATTAACTGTCATGCAACTAGACATAAAGAAGTAATTCTATAGGAGGAACAAATGGCTATAAAACTTACAACACCACTTACAGATGATCAATTAAAAGATTTAAAAGCTGGAGATAATGTTTTTATTACGGGATATATCTACACAGGACGAGATGCAGCACACAAAAGACTAGTAGACCTTCTTGAAGAAGGTGGAGAACTTCCAATAGATGTAGAGGGAGCGATTATGTATTACGTTGGACCAGCTCCTGCAAAACCAGGACAACCAATTGGATCAGCTGGACCAACAACATCCTACAGAATGGACTCTTATACACCACAACTATTAGACCTTGGATTAAAAGGGATGGTAGGAAAAGGCAAGAGATCAGCTGAAGTTAAAGAAGCTATGCTAAGAAACGGCGCTGTATACTTCGCTGCAATAGGTGGAGCAGCGGCATTAATTGCTAAATCAGTTAAAGAAGCAGAAATTGTATGCTATGAAGATTTAGGGGCAGAAGCTATTAGAAGACTTTATGTAGAAGATTTCCCTGCGACTGTAGAAATTGATACAAAAGGTGTGGACCTATATGAAGTAGGTCGAAAGGAGTATTTAGATTGGAAAGAAGAGAAATAGTAAGACCAGCTAGAGCTGGTTCTGTTGAATCAAACGATCTTCTAGTCATTATTTCTCCTGCAGACGAACTTTCAATAGATATTTCCAGTGAAGTTTCTCTTCAATATGGAGATGACATTAAAAGAGTAATTGAAGAAACCGTAAAAAAATTTGGCGTGGAGAAAGCACAAATTAAAATAGAAGACAAAGGCGCTTTAGATTTTACTATAAGAGCTAGAGTGGAAGCTGCTATCTTAAGGGGGTCTAAATAATGGCTTATAAATCTATGTTATTTATGCCTGGAAATAATCCAGGGATGTTATTTAGTTCATCCATTTTAGGAGCAGATGCTATTATTATAGACTTGGAAGACGCAGTGAGTGCAAGTGAAAAGGATGCGGCTAGAATTTTAGTTAGAGAATTTTTAAGTAGTTTTGACAATCCTGCTGATGTACTAGTTAGAGTTAATCCTACAGATACTCCATACTTTAAAGATGATATGGCTATGCTTGTAGATATGAAGATAGACTCTATTATGCTTCCCAAGGCATCTGTGGAAAGTGTAAAAGAAACAGATGAATTTCTTAAAGCAAATAATTCTGATTTGAAAATTTTTGCTTTGATTGAAACGGCTATGGGCGTAGAAGATTCATTAAATATTTTATCTGCATCAGATAGAATAATAGGAGTGCTTTTAGGAGCAGAAGACTTGACCCTAGATCTAGGAGCTGCTAGAACGAAAGCATCTGAAGAGATTCGCTATTCAAGACAAAAAATAGTAGCAGTTTCAAAAGCTCTAGAAATTCAAGCAATAGACACTCCATTTACAGATACAGACGATATGGAAGGTTTAAAAAAGGATACTGAATTTGCAAAGGCTATGGGTATGACAGGAAAAGCTGCCATAAGTCCACGACATGTCATGACAATTAATGAAGTATTCTCTCCGACGGAAAAGGAAATTGAACATGCAGTTAGAGTTTGCGAAGGTGCAATTGATGCGAAAGAAAAGGGACTAGGAGCTTGGTCACTAGATGGTAAAATGGTAGATGCACCAATAATTAAAAGAGCAGTAAATTTATTGAGAGCTACTACCTATTTCAAGGAGGAATACAATGACTTACTTTGATGAAAAACTAGAAAATATTAAAATTTTACCCAAAGAAGACTATCCTCAAAAAGGGCCAAGACCATCTAAAATTAGAGAAGATCTTCCGGCACTAATTACTGAATTGGGAATTAAAGATGGAGACAGTCTATCTTTCCACCATCACTTAAGAAATGGAGACAAAGTTTTAGTCCAAGTGATGAAAGCTGTTCAATCTGCAGGAATTAAAGATATTACTTTGGTAGCGAGTTCAATATTTCCAAGTATGGGACCAATTGTGGAACTCATTGAAGATGGAACTATTACCAATATTGTAACATCTTACGTTTCAGGACCAGTAGGAGAAGCAGTAAGCAAAGGCAAACTTCAAGGCAGAATTATTATGCAATCCCATGGAGGTAGAGCTAGAGCTATACTTTCAGACGAAGTACCTATAGACTTTGCTTTTATAGCATCTCCATCTTGTGATGTCAAAGGAAATATTTCTGGTGTCAATGGAACTAACTCTTGTGGTGCAATGGGCTACGCAATTAGTGACTCTATTAAAGGCAAAACTACAATTGCAGTAACAGATTTTCTAGCAGGATACCCAAACTACCCAGCAGATATCACTGAAGATTATATCGACTATGTATTAAAAGTAGATACAATTGGCGAAAAGGCCGGAATAGTTTCAGGAACTACTATGATTACAAAAGACCCAGTTGGTCTTAAGATAGCGCAAGATACACTTAATTCCATGATAGCAACAGGACTTGTAAAAGATGGATTAAGTTTCCAAACTGGAGCTGGTGGAATATCTCTTGCTGTAGCTGATTATCTAAGAGACTATATGATAGAAAAAGAAATAAAAGGCAGTTTTGCTTCAGGTGGAATCACAGGATATCTTGTGGATATGCTTGAAGAAGGATTATTCGAGACTCTATTCGACGTACAATGCTTTGACTTAAAAGCAGTAGACTCCCTTGGATATAATAAAAACCATTTGAGGATGAGCGGATCCCAATATGGGAATCCAGAAGTTTCTTGCGTAGTAGATAATCTAGACATTGTAATTCTAGGCGCAACTGAAATCGATACGAATTTCAACGTAAACGTAACTACTGGTGCTCATGGAATGCTAATGGGTGGATCTGGCGGACATCAAGATACAGCCTTTGGCTCTAAAGTAAGTATAATAGTTTCTAAATTGTTCTCATCTAGGATTCCATTTGTAAAGGACAGGGTAGATGTAATAACTACACCAGGAAATACTGTGGATATATTAGTTACTGAAAGAGGAATTTCAATAAATCCGTTGAGAACAGATTTATTAGAAAAATTTGCTGAAGCTAAAATAGATGTTATAGAT
>JAAZCH010000045.1 GCA_012513395.1 Tissierellia bacterium | reverse complement strand
ATTTAGTGCCACCGACCCAACGGGTAGCATACTCGTAACGTGCTGACCAAATATAAAATCCAAATCATCTAAAGCGCCTGATTCAATAATTTCTATCGCGCCACCTGGAGGAAGTTCTTCAGCGTGTTGGAATACTAAAACCACTTCTCCTTCTAGTTCATCCTTGTGCTCAAAAATATATTGTCCAGCAGCCATAAGCATAGCAGCGTGAGCGTCATGTCCACAAGCATGCATTACTCCATCTACACTAGATGCGAAATCCAAGTCATCCCTTTCTTCACAAACTGCCAAGGCATCAATATCTGCTCTAAGCCCCACAGTAAGACCAGGTTTAGCTCCTTTAATTCTAGCTATTAGTGAAGTTTCAGTTGGTTTGAAAAACTCCTCTATCCCTACATTTCTAAGTTCTTGTTCTATATACTTAGATGTCTCGTATTCGTGAAATGGCAACTCCGGATTTTCATGTAAATGTCTGCGCCACCTTATCATATTTTCTTCGTATTGTTTTAGTTCCATAACATCCTCCAATCATTTAATTACCAAAGCATTTCTACTTCTACCCCTTTATATCCATTCAGATCCCCAAATATATCCAAAATCTTAAGTCCGTAACCCTGAAGATGCTTGGGGATTTGTCTAGCGTTAATTATTTCTATCCTAATATCTTTCAAATCACTTAATACGTCCCACAACGAATCCAGATTCTTCCCAAAATAATCTGGAAATTGAAATACAGAATTTAAATATTCAAAGGCGTCATTTCTCGTTTTAAATTGATAGCCGTCTAGAATAAATGTCTTCATTTTTTCCTCCATTAATATAATTGTAGATAACTTTCGTAATGGTCTTCGGTGTAAAAAATTAATCCGTCATTAGAATAAACCAAACGCAAAGGGCCTCTATGAGTAGTATATCCTGCAGAAATATCTGCTTCATAATACTGTCTCCCCTCTTTGTCAGGTAAAAGTCCTTCTCTGTTTCCAAACTCATCCCCACCGATGACTAGTTCTTTTCTATTTTTTACTGACCATCCTATTTTATTTGCTTCTGATTTAGTGATGTAGTTAGGTGGCAATTTCTTGTATAAGTGAATATATTCCGCCACTTCTTCTACATCATAATAGTTTTCCCCTTCGAGAATACCCTGCTCCAAAGATGAGCTATCTTTTTCTTCCACGATGTCATTTTCTACCTCAATAGAATTCGGCAGTATTGCTTCGCATCCAGTGGCAAAAAACATTAAGAAAATGATAATTAAAGGAATAATCCTTCTTAACATAAACTGGCATTACCTCCTTTATATTTTACAATTCTTTAACATAATTATGCTCATTTTTACAAAAATAACTCAAGTTTTTTCAAACTTGAGTTAAATATTTTTTCATTTTATTTTAAATCTTTAAATTCTTCTCTTCTTTTCTTAGCTAATTCCTTCATATCTATATTTTTTCTTTCAAATTCTTCGTTTAAATACTTGGAGGTCATTAAAAATTCAGCAGTCCCTCTATTTAAAGCTATGGGAATGTCATATAGGGTAGCTACTCTTAGAAGAGCTTTTATGTCAGGGTCGTGAGGTTGGGCTGTGAGCGGATCGTGGAAAAATATTATCATATCTATTTCTCCTTCTGAAATCTTAGCTCCTATTTGCAAATCGCCACCATATGGACCTGATTTCATTTTTTCCATCTCCAAACCTACTCTAGATTCTAATAGGGTAGATGTAGTTCCAGTGCCACACAGTTGATGCTTTTCCAAT
>JAAZCH010000364.1 GCA_012513395.1 Tissierellia bacterium | reverse complement strand
CTTGAATGCTTTGGTGTTTCTATATCCTAAATAGGATACGAACATAAGAACTAATGAAATTACAATCGTAATTGCTGCTCCAATACCTTGATATTGATTTTGCACTGTCAATTTATAAATGTACGAAATTAATAAATCTGATGAGCCAGCCAAGTTACCGTACAATGAAGGGAAGAATGGTCCGCCTCGATTAAACAAATATATTATCGAAAAATTGTTGAAGTTAAAGGTATATTGGTTTATCAATAATGGAGCGGTTTGGAATAATACTAAAGGTATTGTAATTCGCAAAGTTTGTTGAAAACCCTTTGCGCCATCAATTTCTGCAGCTTCATATAAATCCTTTGGAATTCCTTGTAGCACTCCAGTAGAAAGTAAAAATACATAGGATGAACCTAGCCAGCCTTGTAGAAGTATTAAGAAAAATCTAGTTAGACTTGTACTATTTTTTATATCTAAATTGACATTAAAAGCATTATTTAATATTTCGGTGAGTGGTCCATTTCTAGCTACCATCAATGAGAAAAACATAATGGTAATAAAAGCTGGCACTGCCCAAGGGAGAATATATATCGTCCTAAATATTTTCTTTCCAATTACTCTATCTTGATTAACTATTAAACTCAAAATAAATCCAATTGCAATTGCAAAAGACGTGGCTCCGAAAGTCCACAATAGTGTCCATCTTAGAATTAACCAAAAAGCTCCACCAGCAATTCCTTCGCCTTTAGCAACTAGAGCATAATTTGCTAAGCCAATCCAATTAAATTTAGTTTGGTGATCGGGATCCATATTGGTAAAGGATATTAAAAATGTGGTTACAATTGGAATTAAAACTATAAATGCAATCAATACATATGCAGGTATAGAAACTAGATATGGAAAACCCTCGCTTTCGATATTTTGAGTCGTTTCAAACCAAGTCTTAACTCTTATTCCTTTGATATTGTTAATTTCTACATTTTTAACATCTTTAAATGATGCAAATAAATTAAACAGAGCTATTAATGAAAATATAATAGCAATAATGCCTTCTATCATAAATATAATTGATCTATCCATTCTAGCTCCACCTTGAGCCAAAGAAATCAGACCAAAAAACCCTTCGCCTTGATAATTGCCATATCCTAAAAAGTAGGGGATAGCTACTATATAAGTGAACAAGGTACCAAGAAAGAATAGTAAAGCTTTGACATACTGTTTATTTAACAGTTGCCCTAATCCTGGGATAAAAGCTGACACTAGTGTATTAATGGGAAATAATTTTTCGATTTCCTGGGGAGTTTTTCTCCTAGCATCTGAAATATCTGATTGCATAACTTTTTCTTGGGTGTCTATATCAATTTTTAAATGATGTTCAAGGTTTTTAATTTCTTCTTCTAAGCTTTTTTTGGGATTCTTATACGAATAGGCTATGATATCTTCTTTGTATCTAGTATTTGCAACTTTGACTTCATTTGTATATGCTTTTGAAGATATTAGGCCAGATTTTTTCTTTTGCTTAATACTTTCGATTTCTTTATTTAAATCTGCCTTGCGATTGTTATTAAATATTTCTATTTCCTTGTTGATTCGATTAATCTCATCAAGATCTAAATTATTTAGATTTATTTTTTTACTCTCTAAAGCTTTGGTAATAGTTTCGTGAGTATTAATCATCTCGGGAATATGCCTTAACTTATGGTTATTAATTCTAACTTGTAAGAGTGCGTCATAGTCTAAATCCACATAGTTGTTATAAAATTCCAATTCTTTCTTGGCTTTCCATAGTTCAACTTTATAATCTTTTATTTTCTTTCCATCAGCTAATGTGATTTCATATTCTTTTAGTTTTTGATTTAAGTCAGAAAAAAATGACTTTTCTTTTTCTTTGTAATTTTTATAGGCAATAATATACGGATGAGAATCTTTATTTTTCTTTAAATTTGAAACTTCTTCATCACTACTACTTGCCAAGTCTAAAAGATATAAGTTTTTTCTAGGGTAAGTGTTTCCTATTTCATCTCTTAGTTCTTTTGAATATCTCATCTTCTTTCCTCCATGCTACTACCATACTTAACGACAAAAATAAGCAATAAAAAATATAAAATTAAAATGATATAGTAAAAAATCGAGTTAATATTAAAGGTCAAAACATTATTAATTAATTTTATTAAAATCATTCCACCAAAAACAATTGAGTATAACTTATTTGGCTTAATCTTATTGTATGTAAAAAATAAGTACAATGATATGGCAATGGGTTCAATAATATTAAAAATATAAGTTAGTAAAATAAAATTTATGTAGTCTTGATTTGAATGATCTGGAAAAGCAACTTTGTAATTATTTAAAGCCTCAATACTTTTGGCATTCACTAGTGCTTCCAAAGAGGCAAAAAGTATTATAAATAGTGTGATAATAAGTAATGTTTTCAAATTTTTATTAACTGTCTTTTTCATACTTCTCCATTTTAAAATATTAAGGGGACTTGATTGGTCCCCTTAGATATTTACTTTAAATTTAATTATTTGATATTTGTCATCATCGCATCGAAAGATGCTTTAATTTCGTTGTATCCTTCTTCTGCTGTTTTAGGCTGTACGCTATTCCATGACAACAATGCATTTTTCCAAGTGTCCCAAACTTGACCCCATTCAGAAAATAGTGGTCTAGCAGGTGCTTTTTCATATGATTCATAAACTGCAGCTATAATCTCTTTTTGTATATCTGTTAAATCAGAATTCTTATAAGTTTCTATAGTCGCATTTTCCAAAATCTTTCCTGTTGCATTAAATAAATCTACTGCATATTCAGGATTTACAATTTCTTTAATCATCGCATATGCAAGATTAATTTTGTCTTCATCTTTTTCTATACGAGAATTAACTGCTAAGCCCCATCCACCTTTCCAGTGTGAGAGTGGATTGCCATTAATAGTGATATGATCAATAGAATTGATGATTATGTTTTCTTCACCAGCTAATTCCGTCATAGTTACTTGTTCCCAAGGTCCACCTAGTCTAATAACTCCATTAGCGCCAGTTCTAAACTCATCGTCTACATAACCCCATCCAGCATCAGTATCAAATAATGGAGTATTAGCAGCATTATGAGCACTCCAGTAATTGTAAATAGCTTCCATAGCTTGTTGTTGATCAGCAGTCAGGTCACTAAATTCTTTGGTCATGTCTGAATAAAATTCGCCATTTTCATTTTTGCCTAGCAATTCAATATCAACTGCATTTGTAACAGCAACTCCAAACCATGCATCGAATAGTGGTAATAAAACTCTAGCTTCGTTATCTTGGTTAGAAAATTCCACTGGATTTGCTAAATCAATACCAGCTGCTTCTGCGTTACTTTTGTTAGCATAGGTGATTAGTGTTTCAATATTAAATGGAAATGCTAGATACTCTCCATCTATATTAAATTGCCCACCAAGACCTGCATTATAATCGCTCCATCCACCTAATTCAGCTGCCAAAGCTTCTGCGTCAATAGGATTTAAAACTAAAGCATCATTTAATCCATAAAGTCTATCTGCAGGTATAGCGAATAAGTCAGCTACGTCTTTGTTTAGCGCATCTGTATTGTCCATAGTATCTAAGTGGTCAAATGCACCAACTTCGATAATATTAATAACTGCATCAGGATTATTAGCTTTAACTCTTTCAGCTGCAGCTTTGTAATACTCAACCCAATCAGTTTCAGCCTGTACACTAATTTCTCCAGTCAATCCACCTTCAGCCGTTTCAGCTGGTTTAGTTGCAGGTGGTGCAGTGCCTTCTTTTTTTCCACATGCAGTAAAGACCAATGTCAATACTAACAAAAGAGCTAATATTCTTCTTACATTCTTCATATATATTCCTCCTAGAATTGATATCTTCAAATGTTATCGTTTTCATCACAAGTATTTATAAGCACAACATTTGAGAATTATATCTTATTCCTCCATATACCCAATTGTACTATAAAACAAAAAATTAAACAAAGAGTATTTTATGATGATTTTTATTTAAAGTGTTATAAAAATTTAGACTGAAGGAATAAATAGAATAAGTATATGCTATAATTATTTCATATTGACAATTTAAGATAATTGTAAGATAAATTTAAACATTGAAGGGAAAAAATATAGATTATGAAACTAAAGGAAATTTTGAAAAATAGAAGAAGTTATCGTCACGACTTTTCAGATTATAAAGTAACAAAAGAAGAATTAAAGTATTTGGTAGAGGCAGCTTTTTTAGCTCCAACTGGCTGTAATCTTCAGTCATCGAGGATAATTGGGATACTAGATGAAGAAAAACTAAAAGAGATTGGCGAAATCTTTGGACGTAGTTGGGCAAAGACGGCAACAGCAGCTGTAATTATTGCAACAAAACCAGTAGCATTAAAAGGCAGAGGAGATAGTAGATATAGAGAAGATTTTGGTGCTGCTGCACAGAATTTGTTACTTGCAGTGGAGGACTTGGGCCTTGGGACAACATGGATTCAAGGAAATATAGAATTTGATAAAGCGAAAGAGATTGGTAAACTTTTAAATGTTCCTGAAGATTATACTGTAACTGGATATTTTCCAATAGGACAACCCACAAGGAAAGTGGAAGGACCTAAAAAAATGTCCTTTGATGAAAGATGCTTCTTGGATGAATTTGGAAAAGAATTTTAATAATCCATACTGTTTTTATTTCAACTTCAAAATAAAATTAAAAAAAGAGGTGCCTGTTAGTGTCTAAAGATAAAAATAATTTTCTATTCAATTTAATTGCACCCATCTATGGTCTCTTTTACAATTACCAAAAAGGCAAATTCTTTGAGACGATTGAAATAGCTAAAGAAGTAATAGATTTATTTTCATACAAAACAATTCTAGATATAGGTTCTGGAACAGGTGCCTTATGTTCTGTGTTAAATGACAAAGGATTCGAAGTGACCGGAATAGATCCTGCTATTAAAATGCTTAATATAGCTAGGCATAAACCTGAAAATAATGGGATTAAATTTCTTCAAGAAGACGTGCTCAAAGGTCTCTCATTCAATGATAAAAGTTTTGAAATAGTAATCTCATCCTTTGTGGCTCATGGTCTAAAAGAGGATGAAAGAAGACAAATGTATTTAGAGATGAAAAGAGTTGCGAAAAATTACGTAATTATCCATGATTACAATAAAAACAGAGCGCTTTTAACCAATATCGTCGAATGGCTAGAAGGTGGAGATTATTTTAATTTCATAAAAAATGTTGAATTCGAGTTGAGGGATTGTTTTTCAGAAGTCCAAATCATACAAGTAGACGAGAGGGCGAGTTGGTATATTTGTAAATCTAATTAGAAATATAATTAAGCATATAGATAGGGAGTTGATATGATGAGCCTTAAATGGGATGCAGGTAAATATACTGAAGACTTTTCATTTGTTCACCAATATGGAAATGATGTAATAGAGCTTTTATAGTATGCTGATTACGTTAGACTTAGGATGAAAGCTATAAAGGTTAAAAGTTAAGATCAAATGTCTGTGAGATATTGAATATGAAACAGAAAATCGACTCATACTAAATTTCAGTACAAGTCGATTTTTTTATTATTAATTTTCAATTCCTACTAATCCCATGGCACCCGGTCCGCCGTGACAGGATATTACGGCTCCGGCCTCTACCCATTCGAAGTTTTTTACTCCGTGTTCTTTTAGGATACTTTCTACATTTTGAATATGTTCATCGCTTAGTCCATGAACTTTTATTAGGCGTATCATATCTTTATTGATATCAAATCGTTTGAAAAAATCGTCTATCATTTTCTTATAAGATGCTTTAAAACTTCCTCGGTACTTTGTACCTGCTACTAGATATCCATTTTCTAGATTTATCGTAGGAAAAATTTTTAGAAGCATAGCTCCTAAATAAGAGGCATTTGAAATTCTTCCACCAGCTCTTAGATACAGCAAACTTTGGGGGAGGAACACAAAACGAGTTCGTTCCCTTATATCTTCTACAAAATTTACAATATCTTCTGCTGTTGCATCTGGATTGTTTTCGATAAATTCTGCAGCGGAAATTACTACATTGGCTAGTCCTACAGTACAGTTTTTGCTATCAATTAGATGCACATTTGTAAAATCTTGTGCAGCAATTCTGGCTGAGTTATATGAAACAGTGGTCACAGATGAATAAGCGATATAAATTATTTCTACTCCAGGATATTTTTCATTAATGGAACTAAAAACTTCTGAAAAATCATTGGGTGTAGATCCTGCTGTAGTGGGAAGTGTTTTATTGTTATCGTAATAATTAAAAACATCATTGGCTTTTATATTTGAATCCATAAAACTTTCTTGTCCAAAATTCACATACATGGGAACTATCTTTATATCGTATTTATCTATATATTTTTGTGGCATATCAGAGCCACTCTCAGTTACTAAGACGAATTTACGCATTTTATCCTCCATTATCGCTATTGCAAAATAATTTTTTGAGACAATAACCTTTTATTGATTCCATAATATCATATAGCTTTATAAAATGTATAATAAATTTTATTACATAATTGAAAAAAGTTTTAGCGAAAATTATATTGAGGATTAAATAATAAAAACCGTGATATAATGTAATAGAAAAATAAAATCAAAGGAAATTACTATGCATTTTGTAAAGGTTAAAGGAATTTTATCGCCAAGAAATGGCATGAACTTGTTCCGAGGTTGTAGTCACGGATGTATTTATTGCGATTCTAGAAGCGAAT
>JAAZCH010000363.1 GCA_012513395.1 Tissierellia bacterium | reverse complement strand
TCTACATCTTCACGCTTTATCCTTAAATCTTCTCCGGGGAGCTTGTAGACTATGTTTTTTATGTTATCTGTGGTTACCAGGCTTTCCTTTATGGTCTTGAGTTCCTTAATGGCAGATAGCACTGTAGTTGTGTCTTTTTCTTTTATTAGCTCTAAAAGCTCTATGAAATCCCTTGGATTATTGGTATAATATCTTTGATATGTTTCTTGAAGCTCTGGACTTAGCTGGTGTCTGCCAACACTGGAATGCAATGCTCCGGGCTTCTTTTTTAATGTATGGATAAAATGATTGATATCAATTATCCATTTATGGTTTTGAAAGCTTCTTATGTGCTCCGCTGTTTTTGACTCCTTGTAGTAGATCTTGATCTCTTCAGGGTATATTTTCACCTTTACAAATTTACCTACAAGGTAATCGGGAACTGAGTATTTATTCTGGTCAATGTTTATGACACTGTACTTATTAACTCTTGACTCTGTTCTCCTTTTGGCAGTGGTCATAAGTCCCATTTGGAATGTTAGCATCTTTCCACCGATGGTTAATTTAACTTCACCCCAGTCAAACTCCATGGTTTCTCCCAATTGATACTCCTGTCTTACGTAGGCCTCCTTGGTATTATGGTTGTCTCGGATGTAGTTACAGACGGTTGTATATCCAATGTCATAGCCTTTTTCAAGAAGCTTTTCATGTATGTCGGTGTTTTTCATCAACTGCTTATGTCTTCCTAGGGCCCGATTATTTTCATTGCTTAGGAGCATGCTTTTAATTTCTTCAATTATGTCTTCTGTCAGCTTAAGCTTTGTTCTGCTACTGGTATCATATTTTGGCTTGGATGCAATTTCTTCTATCAGAAGGAGGATTTGCTCCCTGTATTTTTCCTCATTATGGCCTAATTGATCCAACTCCTTAAACTTGGCATTCACTTCACCTATGTATTTTCTTACAGTTGTGCGCGAAATTTTCAAGTCATCACTGATTTTTCTCTGTGAGTCACCATCTCTAAAATGTCTCATTAGAATTTCTGCTTTCTGGTCCAATCTAATCAACCTCCATCCCCCCTAAAGTTCTCTTTAAAGGGTATTATATTTTATTGGTGGACCAGTTTTCAATTAATATGGTGGTACAGTTTTAATTTAACACAAACATGGGCTGATTTCCATTAAATCATCATAGGAAAAAAAGGAATCTTGTCGTATAATCATATTAGGGTTTCCTCCTTAATGTGAACATATAGTGATTCGTCTTACTATATATATTCGACATTTTGGGGTGAAATCCTTTTTGCTGGCCAAAAAAAGTTAGTTATTTCAACAATTTTAAATTATGCAATTAACTCAAATAAAAAATGCTTGCTAGACTGAGTCTAGCAAGCATTTTTCCTTGTTTTACTCTTGAATTTTTTTGCCTCTTATGGTCAAGCGATCTTCACTTCCCACAGTACCGTCATAGGTGCATGTAAACAATGTCAAATCCCATTCCCCGCTTTCCATACCTTCAATATCTACATCCTTAATTATCTCTATTTTATCTACAATATAGTGAAACTGATTTCCATCTATATCCGTAAAGATTAGCTCTTCTCCTGGTGATATTTTAGCTAAGCCTCCAAAATGGCTCCTATAGTTATGGCCTGCAATAATTATATCATCTGTATAAACTGATCCTTTATAGCGATTAGGAGAAATTTTTAATTTTGATGCACTCCAATCACTCATTATAGGCAAGGATAGTTCTACTTTCGGTACATTTATTACTCCTATATATTGGTTTTCGTCGATGGTTTTTGTAGGCATTTCCATATTGGGATTTAGTATATAACTAGGTATAGTTTCTTCTTTTTTTATTTCTTCTAGTTCTATATTTTCTTCTTTTTCTGCTTCTACATAGTTCATCTGCTCCAATATTTTATTAGATATAGCACCAGCTTGTTGTTCTTGCCATAGGTTGTAGATTACTAGGCTAATGGAGGCTCCTATAAGTAGAAGCCCCATTGCCATAAGGATTTTTCCTTTACTAGTTTTTTTATTCATCATTCTTTCTTTTTTTCTTTTTATCACTATTTAGACCTAGTCCAAATATGGTTATACCAGATATTGCCAAAATGGAAGCTGGCCACCAAACCATTCCCGTTTGTGGTAAAGTAGTTCCTTTACTTGGTCTGCTTGGAGTACTTGGTCTACTCGGTCTACTTGGAGTACCCGGTCTAGTTGGCCTAGTTGGATCTTGAGGATCTTCGGGAACTACTGGAACCTTAGGATCTTCTGGGTCTTTTGGATCTTCTGGATCTTCTGGGTCTTCGGGATCTGGATATTCCGGATCTACTGGGTCTGGATATTCAGGGTCTACTGGTGTTGTAGGTGGCGTTATCGGTCTGTAGGTGTTATTAAACACTAGCTCATCTACACCAATATATTCTACTTCTGCCGTTAAAGTCCCTACTCCATCATCAGTTACTCTTACCAGAATTTCATATACTTTATCATCATATGTCATTCTTCTTTGAGAACCTCTTATTTCCCTAAGGGTATATCTATATTCTCCAGCTTCACTATAAGTTATTTCATCAAATATAATTTGACCGTTTCTATTATTTGTTCCTCTT
>JAAZCH010000362.1 GCA_012513395.1 Tissierellia bacterium | reverse complement strand
GCCCATAACATCTAGTGAATATTGAATAGTTTTCATTGCTTTTTCTTCAGGTGATTGTAAAATGAATAATTTTGAAGTTATAAAAAGGTCTTCACGTGTAACTAGCCCTTCCTTAATCGCCCGTTTAATTCCTTCGCCTGTTTCTTTTTCATTGCCATAAATCGATGCCGTATCCAACAAGCGATAACCAGTTTTAATTGCTTGATAAACAGCTTCTTCGGTTTCATCCAATGGAATTTGATAAACACCAAAACCTAATTGTGGCATTTCAACACCATTATTTAGCTTGATTATTTGCATATTTCTTTCCTCCTCGTATTATATATTTAGAAGCAAATAAAGCTCCTTGAAAACTAAATAAAAATATTTTCATTAATCAAAATCTTATTGCTTGGATATTGTGTGATTTCCCTGAATAATAGAGCTATGGAAAAGGATCTATCGGGAATCTGCTCTTTCCTCCTGTAGTCGAATCTACATTAAAAAGTCTGCATCCTGGAACCTAGTAGTTGACGACAAACACACAAGTTGTAGTTTTCCTTTCATTCCCACTTTTAGAGTAGAAAAGTGAAGTAGCTGGAGGGAAAGGAATGCATCTACTCATAGGCGAGGTTGTTGGTCTTCTAGGTCTTTCAGGGGCATCCCACAGTATCGAAGCAGTTTTCCAAATAATCAAATAGAAAGGAGGTCCTCTCCATGAAATTATTTGTTGGTTTAGATGTTAGTTCTGAGAAACTAGATACTTGTTTTTTAACAGACGATGATGATTTGTCGATTCTGTTAGAAAAGACCTTTCCGAATGATTTAAACGGGGCAACGGCGATTAAAGATCAAATTATCAAGTTCACTGAATCCATGATTTTCCAGAAAATCGTGATTGGAATGGAATCAACGTCTCTTTACAGCTTCCATCCAGCGACTTTTTTTCAAACGGATAAAGAACTCAATCAGTATGAACTGGTTGTCACAGTGGAAAACCCCTTTAAAATCAAACAATTCTCCCGAATTTTTGATGAGGATAAAACGGATCGTATCGACGCGTTTCGTATCGCTGATTATTTACGTCTTCAACGGTATTCTTCTTCGCCACTGAAAGAAGAAAAATACATGGCACTTCAACGATTGACTCGAACCAGATATCAAATGGTTTGTCAGCTGACAGAGGCAAAGCAACACTTCCTTGAAAATCTTACTTACAAGTGTAATACCTTGAGCCGTGAACTTAAGAACGGTGACTCACCTACCTCTGTTTTTGGTGCAGCAATGATTGCTTTAATGACTGAAGAATATTCCTTAGATGATTTTTCAACGATGTCTTTGGACGCTCTGGCCGAGCTCTTACAACATTATGGCAAGGGTCGTTTCAAATCACCCGAGAAAATCGCCGAAGCGATAAAAAAAGCGGTTCGCGACTCTTATCGTTTAGGTAAATTGGCGCAAGAATCGATTGATATTATTCTGGCCTGCCTCGTTAAAAGTATTCAAGCCTTTCAAAAACAGATTAAAATTCTGGATCAGGCGATTGAAGATTTAGTGGTTATTTTACCTGAGTATCAATGCTTGCGAAGTATCCCAGGTATCGGTCCCGTTTACGCCGCTGGCTTATTAGCTGAAATCGGCCAGATTGAACGATTTGAAGATCAAGCCAAACTAGCTAAATACGCCGGGTTAACTTGGAAAGTTTCGCAATCAGGAAATTTCCAATCGGAACGAACACCGCTAACTAAAACAGGTAATCGCTATTTTCGTTATTACTTAATTGAAGCTACCAATTCTGTACGACGGCACTTACCTGAGTTCAAAGCCTATTACCAAAAGAAATACAAAGAAGTTCCAAAACAGCAACACAAACGAGCCCTCGTCTTAACCGCAAGAAAATTTGTGCGTTTGGTGGATATTCTACTACGTAACCACCAACTCTACACGCCACCAAGGAGCGTGATAGAACATGAATGAAAATTCATGACGCAAATCTCTGGAAAACAATCCCGAACAACTGTTATTTAATCAGTTTTGGGTCGGGTTTAGTTTCTTGCGGCCTAAAATCTATGAAAGCAATGAAAACAAATCTACTTATCACTTGACTTAATACCACAAGACTTAATT
>JAAZCH010000361.1 GCA_012513395.1 Tissierellia bacterium | reverse complement strand
GTTTTTCCTAAGCCTACACTATCAGCCAGTATACAGCCATTATATTCTTCCAATTTATTTATTATGGCAAGAGCTGCATCCTCCTGGAAGTTATAGAGCATATTCCAAATCTTACTATCTTTAAAACCTGTTAGCTCATTAGGTAAATTATCTTCTGATAAATCTTCTAAAAATTCATTAAAAATATTATAAAGTATAAAGAAATATATTAGATCAGGACTATTTTCTTGATAAGCCGCACTTATATTAGTCATGACCTCTTCTGTAACATCTTCTAATTTTTCTTCATCATTCCAGACCTCTTCGAACATTTTTAAATAGATATCACTCATAGGACTTTGTGTTTTCTGTACTATGTTATAAATGTTGTTTCCTTTTTCTCTTCCTATATCAGCTAGTGTAAATCCTTGCATTGGTGCATAACTATATTGATTTTCACTATTTTCTAAAGTTAAAAATCCTCCCATACTTCCCTTGGTACGATTAGATTTAAAAACTGCTTTTCTATTTATCCAATCTGCGCATTCTCTAGCTATTGATTTCTGAGTAAGTTCATTTCTTAGCTTCACCTCGAAATCCGTTCCGTATATCCCCTTCTCACGTGATAGTCTAGGTATGTAAAATTCTCTACTTTTCTTTTCCGTCATTTCTTCTATAAATGTAGGTTTGGTAAATATAAATCTAAATTTTTCTACTTTTTCTAATTCTTCTTTAAGTTCTTCATAAGCATATATAGAAAAGTAAGCTGAAGCCATTGATATTAAAGTTTTTTCCTCTATTTCCTTCTTAAAATCTTCATAAACTCTTTTATTTACATTATCAAAAACCTCCATGAACTCCCTCCTATCAATGATTTATCTTGCAAATATCACTTAATTGACAGTTCAAATATTTGCATATTCTTACTAAAACATCTAAGGAAACATATTGGTCTTTTCCCAACTTCGATAGGGTAGAGCTACTAATTTCTATGGCTTTACTCATTTCTGTTTTCTTTATTTCCCTATCAATTAATAGCTTCCACAAAGGTTTATATGTAACCCCCATTTCATCCCTTCTTTCCTTTAGCAATATACTATAATCATACTATATTGGGTGCGACTTCTCAAATATATATTTTACTTTAATAAAGACTTTTAAATAATAATTTGATTCAGAAAATAAGCATATTCCCAAACTTAACCCAATACGGTAAATCACCGTTTCAGCTTTTGTATTACATGAAAATAAAATTTACTTTTACCTTCTTCCCTAATATCAATATAACTCTATCAATCTAACTAATCTCTATATAGTTAGATTGTCATTTTGACAAGTCTAGACTTTTCCTTTTTGCCATTCTAGAATTATCAAAATCACCATTCTTGACTTGTCCTTTTGACAAGTCTGAAAGAATAAATACAAAAATCAGCAAAGTTTTTATCCTTGCTGATTCTCACTTTTGTCTTTATTTTCTTGTGTCTCCACTAACTAGGTCAACCACCACTGAAACATTAAAATACTTTTTCAGCACTTTTTTCTTAAAATTATGCTCATCTTCCACAAAAGCAAAATAGTCATGAAATAGCTTGAATCTCAGGATTTCTAC
>JAAZCH010000044.1 GCA_012513395.1 Tissierellia bacterium | reverse complement strand
TACTGATATCGTCAGCGGAACGCGTCCTCTACGTCAAAACAAAATGATGAAGCGAGCTTTAAGCGGCATACAATGCCGCGAGTACGGTTTTTTTAACTTTTAATTTTCAACTTTTAACTTTTAACTGTCTTATTCTATCTTGCTTGTGACGATCTTTTTTGTGTTTAGGATGTCTTTTTTAGATAGGGTTCCGATCGCTGTTGATGCGGATTTTAGCCCTTCGTCTGTGGCGTTGTTTTTCAGGTTTGAATATGTTCTCGCCTGGATAGCTTGTTTGCCGTCTTTCATTCCGTTGTCGTACTCTAGTCTTAGTTGAGTTTTTTCTATTGTTGCTGCCATGTTTATCACCTCCTTCTAATAGTAAATAGATTTTGGGGGTGATTTGTTTCTTTGGGACTTTTTGTGAAAGTATCTGTTTTTGAGTGGTCTTTGTGGCGAAGTCTTATAAATATTTAGGACTTCGTGATAAAGTCTTAGGATTTCGTGGGACTTTTTACAAAGTCTGCTTTTAACTTTTTTTATTTTATTTTGTATTATGAAAAAAATTAATGGAGGTTATGTGATGGAAATTAACGAGTTAGTAGTTAGGGCGAAGGATGGTGATGTGGGAGCTTTGGAGATTTTAATTGAGAGATTGGCTCCTATTCGTAGGGCTGTTTGTGCTAGGTTTCCGGCTTTGTCTAGTGAGGATTTGGATCAGGATTTGGTGGTGTTATTGATAGATAGTTTGGGGGAGTATGTGGATGAGAGGTCGAATTTCTCTTGGTTTATTAAGCAGAGGTCGCAGTTTTATGCTTTGGACCTTGCGAAGAAGAGGAAAAGGGAGTTGGAGATGTCGTATTCGGTTTCTGATGATGAGGTGTATGTGTGGGAGGGGATTTCGGATGGGGTGATGGTGGAGGATGTATTCGAGGAGTTGCAATGGTCGAGGGAGTTAGTGAGGGCGATTGGGATGTTGGATTCGGTGGAGCGTTATGTAATTTACTTCTATTATTATAGGGGAAAAACGTTGAGGGAAATTGGGGAGGATTTGGGGAGAAGTGCTTCTTGGGTTTCTAAGGTTAAGAGTAAGGGGGTTAGGAAACTTAAAAACAGTGAAAAGTTGAAAGTTTAAAGTTGTATGCACCGTTGGTGCAGTTAAGAGTTGAAAGTTAAAAGTGTAAAGTTGGGCTACGCCTTTTATTGACGGAGTGGAATTGTCTGGCGTTGTATTTTTATTAATGATTTTCTTTGCGTCGGCGGGACGCGTGGGAACGCGTCCCCTACGATTGGTGTGATTGATTATGTCGAGACAAAATGGAGGTGTTAGCTTTAAGCGGCATATAATGCCGCGGGTACAGGTTCCACACGATTGGAGGAATGGATTTGTTGAAACGAAATTGTTTTAGAATTTTATCGTTACATTTAAAGGAGGAGTTTTTATGGTTATTAATAAGATGCCGATTTCTAATAATTTTAGTAAGAGGATTAATGCTTTGAGGTATATTGTGGTTCATGATACTGGGAATAGGAGGCGGGGCGCTGGGGCTTTGAGTCATTTTTCGTATTTCAATGGTTCGTATCGCGGGGCTAGTGCTCATTATTTCGTGGATGATTGTAATATTATTGAGACTGTGGATCCGCATTTGGTTTCTTGGCATTGTGGTGATGGTGGTGGTAAGTATGGGATTTGGAATAGCAATAGTATTGGGATAGAGATTTGTGTCAATGAGGATTCTAATTATGAAATGGCTTGCAATCAAGCGATAGAGTTAATTCGTTTTTTAATGAAATTTTACAATATTCCTAAGGAGAATGTTGTTAGACATTTTGATGCTAGCGGAAAGATATGTCCTATGTCTATGAGTGAGGATGGGTGGAGAAAATGGAAAGAATTTTATAAACAAATTTGATTGGCAGCTTTAGCTGCCATATATTTAACGAATGAAGGTATTTGACTTTAAGTCTCATACAATGGGACGGCTAGATTTTACTAATTATATATAATTGTTATTATCATATTTCCTTTGTGGATTTTGGCGGTGATTTTGTGGTTCATTTTTTCTAGCATGATTTTGCTGGAGTACATTCCTATTCCGCTGCTGGTTTGGTGGCGGGATTTTTCGCCGGTGTAGAATTTTTCGAAGAGGCGGTCTTCTTCTAGGGTGGCTTGAGGTTTGATTTTGTTGGTTATGGTGGTGGTTAGTTGGTGGTTTTGGATGCTGTGGTGTATGGTTGCGTATTCGCAGCCGTGTTTTTTTATGTTGGATAATAAATTGGAGTAGACTCTGGCTAGGGCGTTTTGGTTTCCTAGGATTTCCATATCTTCTTCTATTATAAGGTCTAGTTTTATGCCGTTGTCTTCTAGTTCGTTGTAATAGGACATGGCTGTGTCTTCTATTATATATGCTGGCAGAAATTTTTCTAATTCTAGTTCGTAGTTTTTGTCTTCTATGAGGCTGACTTCGTAGAAGTCTTCTACTAGTTTTTGTATAGTTTCTGATTTGTTTTTGATTATATTAATATATTTTATACTTTCTTCTTTTCCTGGTTCTTTTTCCATCAATTGATATCTTTTGGTTCCTTGCCCAGTATCTGGATTTTAATGTCCTTGGGCTTATAGGTTAGGACTGATGTGATGACTGTTATCAAAAATATCACCAGGGTGCTAAGTCCTTTCATAATAAAAAAATATATTTCTATTGGCATCTTATTAAATATTAATATGCTAATCATAATTATAATTGTAAAAATAGAAAAAATCAAAAAACCAGAATAGAAAGGTGTTTTGAAGGTTCGGTATAATTCTGATCTTATATAGTTTAGCAAAATTGCTCCCTCCTTATAATACTTAATTAGTATTATAATAGAAAAGCATAATATTTTCATTGGTTATTACTTAATTTTTGTAAATAAAATATAAAGAAATACGCATAACGTACGGTTGTAATTGTACGTTATGCGTTTTGTCTTTTATTATTAATTTATTCGTGTGCTTCTCTGTATCCTGCGTCGTATAGTTCTTTGTAAATGTCTCTTTTGTGTTCTTCGTTGAAAGTTTCTAGGACGATTCTTACCACTACTCTATCTAAGTTCATGGATTCTGAGCTGGAGTATTGGTCTATGGTTAGGATATTTGCTCCTTTTTCTTTTAGTATTTGAAGTAGTCTTATAAGCTCTCCTGGTTTGTCCATTACTAGGGTGGAGATTTCCATCATTCTGCCTGATTCGAATAGTCCTTTTGTGATTATTCTAGAGATGGTGTTTACGTTAATATTTCCGCCGCTGAGTACTGCGCAAACTTTTTCGCCGCCGAAGTCGTATTTGTCATTGATAATTGCTGCTACTGAGGATGCTCCTGCTCCTTCTGCTGTAACCTTTCCTTCTTCTAATAGTCTAAGGATGGTTTTGATGATTTCGTCTTCTGATACTGTTACGATATCGTCTACGTAATTTTTTACGTGGTTGAAGGTGATAGCGCCTGGGCATTTTACTGCTACTCCGTCTGCCATGGTGTTGGCTGTAGGAAGGGTGCATTGGTAGCCTTCTTCTATGGATTTTTTCATGCTGGCTGCATTTTCTGGTTCTACTCCGATGATTTTCACATCTGGGCGAAGATTCTTAACCGCTGCTGCGATTCCTGAAATTAGTCCGCCGCCTCCTATGGGCACTACGATGTATTTCACATCTGGAAGTTGTTCTAGTATTTCTAGTCCTATAGTTCCTTGGCCTGCTATGATATATTCGTCGTCGAAGGGACTGATGTAGGTTAGGTCGTTTTCTTCTTCTAATTGGTACGCTCTTTCTTGGGCGTCGTCGAAGGTGCCTTCTACTATAATAACTTCTCCGCCGTATCCTCTTGTAGCTTCTACTTTGCTTAGTGGTGCTACAGATGGAATACATATGTAGGATTTAATGCCTGATTGGGTAGCTGATAGCGCGACACCTTGGGCGTGGTTTCCTGCTGAACATGAGATTACGCCTTTTTCTTTTTCTGCGTCTGTTAAGCTTCTCATCTTGTTATAGGCTCCACGGATTTTAAAGGATCCTGTCTTTTGGAGATTTTCCATTTTGATGTAGATATTATCTCCCATTCTACTTGCTGTGAAGATTGGCGTTTCATGAATTTTTCCTTTTAAAAATTCTCTTGCTTCTTGAATCATTTCTAGTGATACTAATTTTTCTGTCATATATTATTCTCCTTTTATTTTTTTATATTAATCACCTAGGGGTGCGGATTACAGTTTACAGTGAACAGTGTACAGTGGCTGCGCCTTTGTTAAGCAGATAGGTGTGTTAAACACTTTTGATAGTTAGTCGTATTGATATCGTCGCGGTACGCGTGGGAACGCGTCCCCTACAATTAACTTTTTAACGTACAGCGTACAGTGGCTGCGCCTTTGTTGGGTAGATAGAATGGGTTAAGCACTTTTGTTAGTTAGCCGTATTGATATCGTCACGGTACGCGTGGGAACGCGTCCCCTACAATTAGCGTATTGATGGCGTCGTGGGAATATGCTGGATGTGCCCATTTGCATAACTAAGCCGCAGGCCTCTACTATCTATTATCTACTATCTATCATCTGTTATCTATTATTCTATTTCTTCTGGTTTATGGTGTACTATGGCTATGAATTTTTCGCCTACTTTTATTTTTCTTACTCTTTTTTCAAAGTCTATTCTGGGCATCCAAATTTGGCGGTTGCAGCCGGTGCATTCTAATTTTATGTCTACTCCGGTTCTTAGGATTTCCCACATATTTTCGCCACAGGGGTGGCCCTTTTTCATAGTTACTATATCTCCTACTTTGTAATAAAGCATTATTTTTCCTCCGTGTCTAGATTGAATATGGGTTTATACATTTCGATTCCTTTTTCTTTTAACTCTTGGGTAATAATTTTTCTCAAGACTCTTTGCATCTCGAACATTTCTCCGTTTATGACTGATGTGGAGATGAAAATGGAGTAGTAGCGTTCTTTCCAATCGGAAATTCCCATTACTTTGGGTCCTTCTACGATTCGTTCGTCTTGCACTTGTTCGAGTCTGTCTCTCAATATCTTAAGGACTTCGTCAGGTTCGTAGTCTATGGGAATATTCAAGGTCAAGTTCGCCAATTGGTCTAGTCTACTTCTATTTTCTACTATATTAACCGTCCCGTTGGGGATTATGTGAATGGCTCCTGTGGAGTAGTCTCTGAGTTTTGTGGTTCTTAAATTAAAATCTACTACCGTCCCTGAAATTCCAGAAATTACAACTGCCTCTCCTACGTAGTATTGGCCTTCTAGGAGTATGAAAAATCCTGAAATAATGTCCTTCACTAGGGATTGGGCTCCGAATCCTATGGCTACTCCTCCGATTCCTGCTGTAGCGACTAGTGATGCAGTATTTACTCCCAATGCTTCTAATAAAGTGAAAATTACCATTACCAAAAATATTACATTGATTACGCTTATTAGCAATTTGTTCAATGTGTTAATGACCTTTTCGTCTCCATGCGTTCGCTTTAGTGCTTGATTTACAAGTTTTTTTAGAACTTTTGATGATAGGTAAATAATCCCTAGAGCAAGGACAATGTCCATGATAAATAGTATCATTTCGTTTGCTATTTGTCCTGCAAAGATTGTTTTATTAATAATTTTGCTCAATTCGTCCCTTCCTCTATAACTTCAAATCCATACAATTCCGTGTTGTATTTATGAGTAATTAACATGGTTCGATTGTTGCTGCTGACTCCGTAAACTATAGAATCGAAGGATTTTTTGAATTGTCGTTTTTGTCCTATATATCCTACCATATCTGTAGGTCCGTAGACGAAATATCCTCCGTCGTGGAGTATAAGTCCTGTGGTTGTTATTCCTAAATCAAAAGCTTCTCTTTCGGCTAGATTTTCGTTGAAGAACACTAGACGATTGTTGTAGAGGATTCCTATTCGATTGTTTTCAAATACGTAGTCTTTAAATTTATTTAGCTCTACCTTTTCTCTTTTGGAGTCTTGGAGAGAGTAGAGATTTTTATTGGAAACTGCGATTATCTTGTTTCCGTATTTTTTCATATCTAAGATGGTTTCGTTTCCGAAATCGTAGGTTTTGGTCTTGCCTCCTTTTATTACGTGGAGGGTGGATTTATAGGCGTAGTTTTCTGCTGCTATTTCCGATATCAAAAGTTCTGAGCCTTCTAATTGGAAGTTTACTATAAATTTATCGGTTTGGTAAAGGGGAGATTCTTTTCCGTCTCCTTCTAACTTGGAGATGGTTTCTAATCTTTGCGTCGTTAGGTCTTCTTTCTTGTGAAGATAGATGTCTGATCCTTTTTTAAATATGGAGTAGACGCTTCCCGTAAGCTGGGTCTTGTCTTTTAAATCTCCTGTGGAGTTATAGGTATAAAGTACGTTTAGCTGTTTATCCAGTACCGCTATATCGTCTCCAAAGTAATAAATATTGGTAAAAAATCCATTTCCTATAACTTCTTCTGTAGTTTCTCCTGTGAAATTAAACATTCTAAGTCTGTTATTATCCCAGGTTACTATGGATTTAGTGGTTAGGTTGGATGTTTGGATTTCTGTGTCTGTCCAGATGGATTGCAATTCTACCATCTTCACTGGTTTTTGGGTATAATTTATAATTAATTGATTTCCTATTATTATTAGTATGATTATGCCTAATGTGAGGAGGAAATTTTTTATACTTAATATTTTTCTCATATGCACCTCGTGTTATATTATAGTACAAATTATCTAGTTTTAACAACTCATTAACTTTACTTTAACACATTTTTTTAATACAATATCATCATGAGCAAAAGAAGAGATATTATAAAGGATATAGATTATAGATTATTGATAGCTGTGGTGGCTGCTTGTTTATTCGGGTTGGTCATCTTAAATAGCGCCAGCATGAGTCTTCGTACTGGGGCTAGTATTATGCGTTCCCAAAAAGCGGCGACGATTTTAGGTTTTGTGGGGTTAATAGTTTTAGCTACTATAGATTATAGAAATTGGAAAATTGTATATAAGTTAATTTATTTGGTGAGTGCAGTCCTTTTGATTTACACTTTAATCGCTGGATTCGGTCCTGGTATGACTAGGGATATTCGAAGCTGGGTTTCTATCGCTGGATTTAGTTTTCAACCTTCGGAGTTTGTGAAGATCGCTTTTATAATTTGCTTTGCGGCTTATTTGGAAGAGGTGGGAGAGGAGCTGAACAAGCCTTTGGTTTTAGTGAAGGTTTTGGCTTTTGGGTTTTTTCCCATCGCATTGATTTTACTTCAGCCGGATATGGGAACTGCTTTGGTTTATATCTTCATCATGATTATGATGCTATTTATCGCAGGAATTCATTGGAAATATATAGCCATCGCTGTGGGAGCTTTTTTGATTATGCTTCCCATAATTTGGTTGACACTAGAGGATTACCAAAAAAATAGAATCTTCGACTTCTTAGATCCTTATTCAAATCCTACGGGAACTACCTACCAATATATCCAAGGTGAAATCGCCATCGGATCGGGTAAGTTTTTAGGAAAAGGTCTATATCAAGGTACCCAAAACCAATTTAATTTCATTCCAGAAAAGCAAAACGACTTCATCTTCCCTGTTTTGGCAGAAGAGCTAGGATTTGTGGGAGGATTTGCGTTGATTGCCCTTTATTTATTTATATTACTCAGAATGTATAAAATCTCCAAATATTCAGTGGACCACTTCGGCTCCTATATGGTTATGGGAATAGCAGCCATGTTCTTATTCCACATTTGGGAAAACATAGGAATGACTTTAGGAGTAATGCCCATAACAGGAATTCCCCTCCCCTTTTTCTCCCAAGGAGGAACTTTTCAACTAACAAATCTTACGATGATAGGATTGATACTTAGTGTGGCGGCGCATAGGCATATAAAATACTTCTAGTTTACAGTTAACAATTAACAGTTTACAGTTGGCTGCGCCCTTGTTGGTGAATTGGAAATACCCGAGGGGTGCAAAGAATAAAATACAGAGCTTCGCATTGCAAAAAAATTCTAACAAATTAGGAGGAATTGTATGGTTGAGAATAGTATTGTTTATAAAAAGCTTTCGATTTTTCTGTTAGAGCTGTAAAGTTATTTAAATATTTGGAAGTTGAAAAAAGAGATTATGTTATATCTAAACAAATATTAAAATCTGGAACTAGTACCGGCGCCAATATAAAAGAAGCACTATATGCTCAAAGCAGAAAAGATTTTCAACACAAAATGAATATTGCATTAAAGGAAGCTGCGGAAACTGAATATTGGTTAGAGTTATTAAAAGAAACTAACTATATAACAGAGGAAATGTATAAATCTTTGGACAGTGATAATTCTGAAGTCATTAAGATGCTAATTTCTATTATAAAAACAATTAAAGAAGATTAAAATATACAAAATAAATCGAGCGACGAATATTTATAATAATTCGTCGCTCGTTTTTTTAATTAATACAAAAACAAATTTAAATTTATCATAACATTGGACACATTCAGTTTGTCGTATAAGGGCGTAGCCCAACTGTAAACTGTTAATTGTCAACTGTTAACTGATCAGTGTTTTAGAATCCTGTGGATTATATTATCCAAATCTACATATTCTTTTTCAAAGGCGTCTGCTACTCCTTTGTAGGTTATTTTTCCGTAGGCGGTGTTGATGCCTTTTTTTATTGCGGGGTTATTGTCGCTGGCTTGGATCCAGCCTTGGTTGGCTATTTCTATGGCGTAGCGGCTGGTGGCATTACTTAATGCTGTGGTTGCTGTTGCTGCTACTGTTCCTGGTATATTGGGTACTGCATAGTGTAGAACTCCGTGTCTTATGTAGACTGGGTCTGAGTGAGTGGTGAAACGGTCTATGGTTTCTACGCATCCTCCTTGGTCTACTGCGATGTCTACTATTACGCTTCCTGGTTCCATGGATTTTACCATTTCTTCTGTTACGACTTTGGGAGTTCTAGCTCCTGTTACTAAAACTGCTCCTACTACTAGGTCTGCTGTTTTAACTGCTTTGCTAATATTGTAGGGGCTGGAGAATTGGGTTTCTAGTCTAGGTCCATAGATATCTTGTAGTGCTGATAGTTTGTCGATGTTTCTATCGATTGCCGTTACTCTTGCTCCTATTCCCACTGCTGTTCTGATGGCTCCTCGGCCTGCTGTTCCTGAACCGATTACTACTACATGTCCTGGTGGAACTCCTGGCACGCCTTGGAGTAGTCTGCCTTTTCCACCTTGAGAGTGTTTTAATAAATTCGAGCCCTCTACTATCGCCATACATCCACCTATTTCTGACATAGGTTTTAAAAGTGGCAGGGTCTTATCTACTTCTATAGTTTCGTATGCTATGGAAACCACATTATTTTCAATTAGTGCATTCAAAAGGGATTCGTTATTTGCCATATGCAAATAGCAAAAAATTATAAGTCCTTCTCTTAGGTACTTATACTCGCTTTCTAGGGGTTCTTTCACTTTGTAAATCATTTCAGCTTTTCCCCAAACTTCTTCTGCTGTTTGGAGGATTTCTGCCCCTGAATTTCTATAATCTTCGTCTGTTGCGCTAATCCCCGCTCCTGCTCCTGATTGGACTAGGACTGTATGTCCTGCTTGGGTTATTTGAAATACCGTAGCGGGAGTTGCTGCTACTCTAAATTCTTCTTCTTTTATCTCAGTTGGAATACCAATTATCATATTTTCACCTTTTTAACCATAATGAAAAAATGATATATTATTTTTCCTTGATTGTCAATAAAAATGCCAAGGGTTAATTTCCTTGGCACTAGAGTTTGTTTTAAAGTTTTGCTATAAAGGCTTTGATTACTGCTGGCAAATCTACAGGAGTTCTTCCTGATATTATGTGACCGTCTACTACTACTTCTTCATCTACCCATTCTCCACCTGCGTGGATTAGGTCGTCTTTAATAGAAGAAAAGGAGGTAACTTTTTTGCCTTTAATGTCTACTGCTGATGCTAGCATCCAGCCTCCATGGCAAATAGCACCGATGGGCTTTTTCTGCTGGTCCATTTCCTTTAAGAATTTAACTGTATCTTCTGATCTTCTCATAAAATCTGGTGAGAATCCTCCGGGAATAAATACTCCGTCGTAGTCATTTGCCGAAACTTCGTCAGATCCTTTATGGGATTTCATGGAAAATCCAACCTTGCTTTTATAAACTTCGTCTCCCTTGGTTCCTATTAGATGGACTTCATAATCCTCTCTTAGTCTGTGGTATGGGTAAATCACTTCTTGCTCGTCGAACATATTTTCAAGTAATATCGCTATTTTCTTCATATAATTCTCCTTTGCTTTT
>JAAZCH010000043.1 GCA_012513395.1 Tissierellia bacterium | reverse complement strand
TCTGGGATAGTTTTTATCTTTTGGTACTTTTATCATAAATAAATCTGACACTGTCTAATTTAATAAAATGTGATACCGTAGTATTAAGAAAACAGAATATAGCTTAACGCTTTCTACTTGTTTATATTTTAGTAGCAAGCATAGCAAGTGAGTACCCACTTGCGAAAAATTGATGAAGCAGACCAACTCGGACTGCTTCTTTTTTATTCAATTTTAACTTGTTAGGGAGAACCCTAAGACCCCGAAAACCAAAAATACTGGAGGAAAATAATGGAAAATAGAAGTCGTAAAAATCAATTGAAAATTTATCTTAACGATGAGGAACTAGAACTTTTTAAGAAGAAATTGAAGATGGCCAAGTGCAAATCCATGGCTCATTTCATCAGAAAATGCGTATTAGAAAAAGATATTTATAACGTCGATTTAGAGCCATTTAGGAATATTCAGTGGCTGCTTTCCAATGCCACCAATAATATCAATCAGATAGCCAAGCACGCCAATCAGACAAGCGTTATCTACCGAGATGACATCAAAAGCATGAGAAAAGATATCGATGAAGTCTCAAAAGCGGTCTGGAAAATTCATGCTCTTTTAATGAATCGAACTACCGATGGAGATGATTAAAGATGGCAATTACTAAAATTCACCCCATAAAATCGACACTTAATTTGGCTATTGATTATATTACAAAGGCCGAAAAAACCGATGACCAAATTTTAGTTTCTGCCTATATGTGCAATCCCATTACTGCCCACACCTCTTTTTTAAGGACGAGAGAAGCTAATCAAGTGCAAGGAAAAGTCTTAGCTCAACACTTAATTCAGTCCTTCTTTCCTGGCGAAACAGATGCAGAAACAGCTCACAGAATTGGCGAAGAACTCTGCAAGAAACATCTGAAAGATGAGTATGAATATGTTATTGCTACTCATGTGGATCGTGGCCATATCCATAACCATATAATATTCAATCACGTCAATATGGTGACGGGTAAATGCTACCGAGCAAACTATAAAACCTACCATCAAATCAGAGCTCGAAGTGATGAGTTATGTAAAGAAAACAAACTCTCCGTAATTGATCCCTACTACGAAAGTTATAAGAGAAAATATAAGACGAGAGGTAAGTCTTGGTATGAATACCAGCATGCCAAGAAAGGAACTTCTTGGAAATCCAAGCTTCAATTTGACATCGACCGCACAATCAAAAGAGCCAAAGACTGGGACGACTTTTTGAAACGTATGGCTGAACTTGGCTACGAAATAAAACATGGAAAGCATATTGCCTTCCGTCATAAAGATAAGCAAAGATTTACTAGAGCCAAGACCATTGGTGAAGACTATACGGAGGATAGGCTAAGAGAAAGACTGGCAGAAAACCTTCAAATGGATCACTCAAAAGTAAAGAAAAGAGTCGGTAAAGTCATCAATATGAAAGATAATGAGAAGGTTCAAACCAGTAAGGGTTATGAGTTTTGGACAAAGAAACACAACCTAAAAACTATGGCCGATTCGGTTATTGCTATTCGTGAACTAGGCATTCATTCTAAAAAAGAATTAGACCAGTGCATTCAAAAAAGTGCCGATGAGAGACAAGCCATCCTAGATAAAATGAAGGTCATTGAGTCTAAAATGGACAAGCTATCCGAAACCATGGAGCAGGTTGAAACGATTCGTAAGTACCGAGAACATTACAAATATCACAAAGCTAATCCTGATGATGAGAAGTTTGCAAGAGAATATGCTGTGGAATTAAAGCTCTACACCGCGGCTTCAAAAGTCATCATGGAAGCCTATGATACGGTACCAAAATCTAAGGAAATATTGACCGAACTTGATGAATTACAAGAAAAAAAGAATACCCTTATGCAAGAGTATTCTAAGTCCAATGATTTATTTTCTGAGCTGGTTCAGTATAAGAAGAATTATGAGAATTATATGGATAAGGAAGTGGAGAGATAGGCTCTACCTCCTTACTACCATGTCGAATGCTTCAATTAATTTTTTCTATTGTTATTGCTTTTGTGATATTCGCTTCCACTACCAATACCTAAAAGCATTGATCCAATAATCCATGCATACTCTGTTTTACCAGTTTTATATGACATAAAAATTGAAACTAGTAAAACGACAAACGAGATAATACTTATTATTAACCACTTTTTATTTTTCATCTAACCTCCCTAAATTCTAGTTTAATTTGACAATTCAAAAAAATAAAAGTTTCTATTGTCAATTGATTTTACTGATATCCTTTACATCAAAGGTTCTATATATCCTAGCTTGATAGCTTCGTTGTAGGCTTCTATCGTGTTCTTTACTCCTAGTTTGTCATAAATATTTTGTATGTGATTGTAAAGAGTTCTTTCACTTATAAATAAATCCTCCGCTATGTCTTTCTTGACTTTACCTGTAACAATTTCCTTTAAAACTTCTACTTCTCTTTCTGTTAACTGGTCTGGACTTGCCTTTGACTTCCTAGTCTTTCCTGAGTTTACTTCCTCTAATCTTTTTACTAAATCTTTAACCTCTATCGATTTATTAATATAGTTATACGCTCCCAAGTCTAAAGCTTTTTGCCTGTACAGAGGCATATCATAAGAAGATAAGATGACCACCTTTATCTCAGGTAGGTCTCTTCTTATCTGCTCTAAAAGTTCAAAACCATTTGAAGGTGTTGCGTCCTTAAGATTAATATCTAGTAGCAAAATGTCATAGGTCTGATTTTTCAATTTATTGTAAAATTCGTCCTCTTCAAATACGAAATCGCATATAACTACTTGGTCATATTCTAGCAAGGCTCTGGTTAGACTTTCGCCTAAAAGTTTATGATCATCAAATATTAATAACCTCAATCTTTACTACCTCCTAGACTAATTCTAGTTTTTAAAATTCCACCATTATATTCATATTCCATTTCTCCATGATTTTTAGAAACAAGTAGCTTTAGAATTAATACGCCACCTATTGATTTTTCAATTTTTTCATAGTCTTGCTTGTTTGCTCCGTCGCTTTCACACAACAATAGATACTGATCTCCTAGATCTTGGCAAGTAAAATTAATATAAGTAGCATTAGAATGCTTAAATATATTATTTAGTAGCTCTTTTGATACTTGCATGATTAACCTTTGAGCTCCCTTCTTGCTGATCCTATCTATGCTCCAATTAAGATCTATATCTTTTTGAGGATATAAGGTCTCAACAGACTGAATCATGTTTTCAAAATTCTCATCAAAGGAAAAATAATCAAATAAATTTGATGAGTAGAAATTCATAATTTTTCTTGACTTGTTTTCCAGGTCTTTTAAAATTTGTTTGGTCTTGTCGATGTCAGGCTTATTTAAATTCAATAATGTCCTGCTTGCTTTTACATCTTGTATAAACTCATCATGAATTAGTCTAGAAAAATCATCCCTCTCTTTATCTAGATAATGTGTAAGAAGATAGAAAGACTTCACTTCTTCATAATAGCTCTCTTGATTCTCCAGGTTGATAGTTAAGAGCAAAATAATTAACATCATCAAAATCTGGATAAATATTTGAAATACAAGAGTTTCTAAACTAAGAATAGAAAATATAAGAGTAAATACTATCAGGATGAGGCCCACAAATTTCCCTATTGATTCCCTAGCTATTGGTAAAAGATTTAAATTTTTTAGCTCTTTATAGCCATAAGTCAAATTCGTGTCGAAAATTATAGCTAATGCCAATACTAAGGCTGCTAGAAACTTTAAATCCTGCAAATGAAATGCTAACCCTAAGACTAAAAAGAGTGCATAAGAATAAAATTTTCTGTCTCTATGTCTATCTTTCAATTCAATAATTCCTAGTAACTCTGATAGTAAAAATAAAACTATAATGACTGAAAGTGGAAGTTCTTTTATGACAAGGGTCGATATCCATAAAATCGGCCATAAATGTTTAGTTTTACTTTGTTTTTTAGGTCTATCTTTTCTACTAACAAGTTTAATATAAAGCTCATTAATAAAGAGATAAGCTATTGCAATGGAAAGAAAGTTTATCAAAGCCTCATTATGACTATAAATATTTAATTGATACGAAAATGACCAAATAACAATCACTAAAATATGAAAGATAATATTTAGGTCAATGATTATTATTTTCAAGCTATCACCTCTTCTTAGTAATAGGCTGATGTAATCCTCTCTTTATCGGTTCTCGAAATTAAAGCCCCTATTAGTAGTAGGCTTAACAAATATTTTAATGAAAGCCCCATTAAATATTTAGTTCCTAAGCTCAAAACAAACATTTCCAAGATTAAAGAAAGAAGATAAAAGAAAGTCAGCCATATAATTATACCTTTGAAGCGATTCATGTCTACTATAAACATAATACTTCTATTGATAATTATACTGCATACAAATGCAAATAGATAATAGTCTAGCAAGCCCACCAATTGAAAATCATTTAATTTAAGTCCTGTCCATATTGTAAGTGGCAATAACAAAAGAGATGTAGCTAGGTATAAGCTTATAGAATTTATCATGCTTACTTTTCTTATAGACACTCCGTTTCCAAGAAACCATTCTATTTTTTTACCTAACTTATCCTCTTGCAAAAGATTTTTACTAAGCTCAAGAGCGAAAACAATAAAAATAAAGATAAAACCCTTTAAAACAAAGCTATAATAAGGAACATTAAACATATCTAATTGTTCATTGTTTCCTACTAGCATGAAGAATCCAAAAATTAGGGAGGTTAAAGTCATGAAAAGAAAATTAGCATTTAAGACTTTCTTAATGTTCACAACAATTAGCTTCATGCCCATTCTCCCTTCCCTTGAACAATTTTTTCATTGGTCAATTTTTTCAGCTTTTGTTTTGCAAAAACAAATAAGCTACCAGCCACTATGACGTTAAGTGCTAAAATCACATACAACAAATCTAGCTTCATGTCATTGAAAAATCCTATAATTTCTTCTGAAAACATTCCTGAAAGATAGATCAAAAGAAAAGAACCAAAAAATATAATATTTTTAAAAAGCTTATTATTCTTTGCCATAAAAGAAAATACATTTAAAAAATATATTTCAGCATAAGCCAAAGCTACTGTTGTTAGATATATAAGGACTACTAAGATAAAAGAATAAGAAAAATCTATAAAATAATAAAACACCATGAAGATTAGAAATGGAACAAGGCTAGATAGTCTAAGCATTTGGAAACCATAAGCCTGAACAAGCTCTTCTAGTTTTATCCCCGACCCTAGGAAAAGCTCTATCCTACCCTTCAACTTATCTTTAACAGTTAAGTCTACAATCATTGAATTAGCCATAAGTATAGTGGTTCCTAAAATAAGGATGTAGAGAATGAGTATGATTTCTGCTTCTGATTTGTCCCCCAAGGCTCCCTTAAATAGAGCAAATGACAGGACAGCAAATAAAACAATAAGAATAATAAAATTAAATCTTGTATCCCTACTTTTTAAAATATAGTAGCTTGATGCCTTATTTAGATTTTTCATAGTTTTCACCTGCCTTTATAAAGATGTCCTCTAAGGATTTTCCTTCAATTTCTTTCTGGCTTAAGTTAAGTAAAAGCTGACCTTCTTCAATCATTGAAATATAATCCGCAATTTTTTCTACTTCTGATAGGTCGTGGGAAGTTATAATAATGGTCTTGCCAGCATCTTTTAACCCTTTAATAATCTTTCTTATTTCAACCCTAGATATGGGATCTACTCCTGATGTGACCTCGTCAAGGAATATTATTTCTTTATCCATCAAGATAATAACTAAAAGAGATAGTTTTCTTTTCATTCCCTTAGAATAAGTGGAAACTCTTTTTTCTAAGTGTTCGGTCAGATTCAATAAGTCAGAATATTTACCATAGTTTTCTAGCTTATAGCCAAAATACAGACCAAATATTTTTAAATTCTCAAGCCCTGACTTTTCATCATACAAATAGTCATTCTCTAGTAAGATGGCATGGTCACCAGAAACTTCTATCTCACCAGAGTCCTTTTTGTAAAGACCTGTTAACATTCTTAAAAGAGTGGTTTTTCCAGAGCCATTTGGCCCAATAATGGCATGAACTGAATTCTTTTTAATATCCAGATTAAAGTCTTGAAATAAAGTTCTGCCCCCAAATGATTTTGAAAGTTTTCTTACTTCTATAGCATTTCCTGTCTTCATATCATCAGCCCCTTTAATTTTTTATTATTTTCTGTTAATTAAAGCTTAAAGGATTCTATTTTCTTTAACATGAGTAATTACTGCAAATCCAATATTATTAAGCATAAAATCAGTAAAAGCATCAATGTTAGAGATAATGAGGCGTTTTAATCCAGTAAAGATATATTGACCGAGCTAGATGGGTTACAAAAAAAAAGAATACCCTTATGCAAGAGTATTCTAAGTCTAATGATTTGTTTTCTGAGCTGGTTCAGTATAAGAAAAGCTACGAGAATTATATGGATAAGGAAGTGGAGAGATAGGCTCTGCTTCCTTACTACCACGTCGAAGGTTTGTTTTCAATACCGTATTCAATTAAATCTTCAATGTTATTCTTGATATCATCATATACATAATTACTGGATACAAACGATGAGTCAAAACATTTTATAAAGTTAGATAAATTTTTACCCTCGTAAGTAAATGAGCTAAAAGGATTTTTCCCTTTATTAGCTTGTTTTCCATCCTTATCTTTTAATTTGTGGATATAAATTCCAACAATACCTTTATCTAATTCGACAGCTTTCTTTATTTCATAATTTATCCATTTTCGGTCAGCAGTTTTTTCTCCAATTAAAAGAACTAAACAAGAGCGTTTTTTCAATTGCTCATTGATCCATTCTTCAATTTTGGCATCTGATTTCTCCTTAACTTCTTCCCAATCGTTATCAGAAAATGTCGAGCTATCATCTACTTTACCCATATTACGTACTTGCCCAGCTCGCCAACAATCATTGTTGTAATGAAAACTAAAAAACACTTGTCTTTTCGCCATTTTACTTTTCCTCCCTGTTTAATAAATTAATAGCTTTTAAAATATTTTCAACGCTTAATAAAACTTCTCCATCCGCTTCTTGATTCGATTGACTCAAAGCATAAGAAACTTCCTCAGTCATTTGGTTCGAAGATATTTCTTCATAAATTACATTAGCTGCCCCACCTGTAGACTTAATTGGCAAACATACCAGACCTAAAGATTTAGCTAACTCATATTCTTCAATGACACCATTAGCTATGTTTTGGTTTTTCTTATTGCCAAATATAAAGATGGCGATACCGCACATCTCAATCATTTGTTTTCGATTTTCTATATACAGCTCTTTTAGGTCAATTCCAGATGAACTTGTCTGTGGAAAAGGCATCAGTTTGACTACATCTTGCATTTTGATTTCTCTATGTCTTAAACAATAATCAGCAACACCATTTACAACAAATTCACCAACGCCTTTACCAAAACCATTAACGATTCTATATCCATTTCCAGCTAATTCAAAAGCTAATCTATGAATAAACTCTCTTCCCTCTTTTTCGGAGAAATTATCATAATTATATGCACTTCCTGATATAAAAACGGTTCTTCTTCTATATTTGTCCACTAAGGTTTCAAGAATCTCTGTTATTTCTTTGTAATCATCTACAAGACATGTAAAAATGCCATATCTGTTCAAGTCTTCAACCTGCAATTCTTGTTTTGCTTTTTTATAATCAGCATCTTCTTCTATATCTGAAACTCTTTTCATGATGCAGAAGTGACTTCTTGTTTGATGCTCATCAAGTAATACTCTTAGCCTTCCAATAACATAATTAAAATTAGGATCTGAGAAACTAAAACCAAGAAATAAGAAGGTTTTTGTAAGTAAATCACCCTCTAGGACTTCACGAAACAATTTTCTCTTTCTATAACCAAATTCTTCATAATCACTTCTAGTAATTATAGCCTCATCAGGAATATCAACATCTCCATGCAATTTGTAAACTATAGCATCAAAATTTCTATTAGTCGCTCTTAGATGGCTGTCCCTCGTTTTAACGAAGGGTAGTTTCCTTTGTTCTTCTAACGCTTTTTCTATTAATTTATCGTAATTTGTTGTCCAATAAGTGGAAATAGGTAGTTTTGCTAATAACTTATGATTTTTAGTTGGATTTATTAATCTTGAAAAATTAGATTTGATTAAATCGTCAATTGCTGTCCTATGTTTTCTGTTGCTATAGTATTGTGCAAGATTAACTAAATCTTGTTCTTTAGAAACATTTAAACCTATCTCTTCAGCTGGTTCTTCTAACAATTTACTCCAACTACTAAAACCAGCTGGAATTGACAGTCCTGCTCCTATAAAAGCTCCCAACTCATCACTATGAATAGCTTTGACCAACTTTTTAATTAACTCACTTTTTGTAATTTCTCCTTTAATGGTATTTCCCCCTTTCTTTACCTCGGTCCCATGAACCTATCTCCATTAAAATGAATCATGTGCTCTGGCATATCAGCAATCCAAATTTCAGTTTCCCAAGCTAAAGAATCAGAAAACTTCTTAAAAGTTTTAAAGTCTAAAAATGCTGTTACATAAATTTTTCCGGCAGTTACATTTTTAGTCATCTCTTCTAATTCCACGATTCTTTTAGGATCCATAGGACCAACAGATGTAACAGACTCAATAAAGTATATCCAATTCTTATCACTTGAATACAAAACTACATCAGGCATCTTATCGTGAAGAGTAATATCAAAACCAAGTTCTTGTAATCTCTCTTCATTTTTCACTAAATCTTTTTTAATAGTATCACCAACATATAAACACTCAGAATTTCCAGCAAATCTTGGAGCAAATTCTTCTATAATCAACTTTTGAAGTTCATTATGCTTGCCTGGCGAAAATGTAAATTCTTCACCATTAATCTTTACAGGTATTTTTTGCATTTTCTTTTTAGAGCGATACATTTCTACAAGAGAACCATGAGAATTTAAAAACTTATCTTTTTCTTGTGACCAACTTGGGGAATTGTACGTTTGTACTAACTCCAACATTTCATCAGTTAGCCTATAACTAAAGTTAGGGCTATTGGTTGCTTTTCCATTATCTTCAATAAAAGCAGCAGTTCTAAAATGATGAATTGCTTGTTTTCGGATGGTTTCTCTACTATTTTCAGCATAAAAAACCTCATATGCATCCCCTAGAAATACAATAATATCATGGATTCTAATCCAATTATTTTCCGCACTAACCCATTCATCTTGTTCTTTTAAATTCGCTAAAGCTAGCAAAACGTAGCCACATAAGTCTGATTGTTGTTTTTCTGGTACTTCCATCTGTTTTAAAATATTTTTTGCATCTTCTAATTTACCCATACATAAATCTCCCCAAGATCTCATCACTTGTTTTTACTGACATGTTTTTAACATTGATTAGCTCTCTACCCATTCTTTCAATATAATCTAAAGGCGGTACAGGAATTGAATTTATTTCTGTAGAATTTACCTGGGTAGAACCGTTAAGAATCCTATAATAATCATCATAAAGAGTTGAGTTAAAAATCACATATAATCCACAAACTATACAGTCTGACAATGCTTCTTTCCCTGTTATAAAATTCAACTTGTTTTGTGTGCTAATAGCTGGGTATTCTGGATATTTTCTTGCTAAATAGACACCACACTGTAATCTACGCTTTTCTTCCTTAGAGGTAAATCTTTTTACAAATAAGTAATTCTTGTTATCTTGCAAGAGCCCATTTTGATTAGTTACTATATATTCATTTTCTTTACCCACTGGAAAAACTACTTTCCCATCCTGTATGTGTTGAGAATAAAAGAGCGGAACAGCTTTCTCTTCATCATAGTTTCGTAATACTTCCCTATTTCTAAAATCAACAGTTAGACCTGTTTTCATTTTCAAACCCATGCCTGGTAAGGTATTATTCCACATATTTACTTTTTTAACAGTATCAACTTCATCTTGACAAGTTAAAAGAAAAACATATTTATGGTCACCTGAAACGACCATATTATAAGGTGCCTCAAAAATTGTTATATCTGAAAAATCAGAGTTTCCATTAGTTGTTGTAATCTTAACGCTTTCGGGTCCTTTTGATGTTTTTCTTGCCTTAATTATCATAGTTTCCTGCAAAACAGCTTCTTGCTCAAATACCTTATCTCTACTAACAAACAAATGGATATGTTCTAACACGACCTCATTCAAGAATTTTTCTCGAAATTTTTTAAAATATGCTCCAGATGTCCACGATCTAGGAACAATGAAAACTAGCTCTCCTTCCTCTTTCAAATTAAACACACCCATCTGCATAAATAGAAAATATAAATTAGGTGAACCATAGCAAATGTCTGGCATAGAAGAGGCTTCATTTGTAGACTTACCAATCTTTTTATAGGGAGGATTGCTGATAACATAATCATATTTCTTCGGATTTAAATCCGCTCCAAGTAAGCCATTATACTCAAATGCTTGACCTACTATATAATTATCTTCTATCACTTTATAACTAATATCGACTCTAGAGTTATCCTTAATCCATTTTAAATTGTTGTACAGAAGTCCCAACACATCTTGGTCTGTTTCATAACAAGTAACATCTACCTTTTTTACATTTGTTTGAGAGGTAAGTGTCTGAATAAAAGCAGTAGTTAAAATGCCAGAGCCTGCTCCTGGATCTAGAACAGACACCTCTTCTTTTTCCAAATGAAAATCAAATAGTGAGGCCATAAATAAAGCGGTCTCTTTGCCTGTGAAAAATTGACCATTTTTCTTTCGAATTTCTTTCGGCATCTGCTCCATATATTCATTTGTAGATTCTAATACATAATCAATTAGATTCATCATTTACCAGCTCCATAATTTCGCTTATATCACAGTCTAGGCTATCACAAACCCTTACAATAATATCCGTTGTGATATTCTCTCCATTTTTCATTTTATAAAAGGTACTCCTGCTAACCGAGGCCCTCTCCATTAATTCACTATTACTCATATCTAAATCTATCATTTTCTTAAACAATTTTTTATAACTGATTCTAGACATGTTATCCTCCCATAGTTAGTTTTATTGTATATATTATTATAACATGCCTTTCACTTTTCGCACATCTTATTTCACTTATCTCAAACAAAAAAATAGACGGTGCAGCCCGAAGACCACACCGCCAGATTACTATCTTTCATTCTCATACTTATATTCTGTTTTCTTAACATTCTTTTGCTTGTCTGCTTCCTTATGCTTCTTAATAGCCCCTAAAATAGACTCTTTCTTCTCTTCTTGACCCTTGGCCCTCTCTTTTGCTTTTAAGAGCTTAGAATCGAGAATACGAACGTTGGTATGCTCTTTACCTTGCTCATCAATGCTTTTTCTGACTTTACCAAAGAGTTTTACAAAATCACCTTTTTGAAAAGTCTCTGGAAGCTTAGCCTTATCCTCATACGCAGAACAGTTATGGAACACCTTTTTACCTGCTTCATCATTTGAAATAACCGTAAAGTTAACAACCTTAAAAGGCTCTCTTTGATTATTTTTAAGCTCTAGTTTTTCAACATCATTAGCAATATTTCCCACAATATTTATCAGGTCATCTCTTTCTTCTTCGATACCAGCTTCTTCCGTTATCAGGCCTTGTTCTTTCAGATTATCAATCATATAGTCAAACTCATCACTTAATAGTCCTTGCGTGTCATTTTCCATGTAAGACTGGTAAATGCTATCAAGAGCTTTCTCATCATTAATACCTTTTTCAAAGCTAATAAGCCCTTTCATAAACTCCTGGTAATTTTCATTAGCCATTGCTTCAATATTTGCTTTCATTTCCTTGTAATTCATATTCAATTCCTCCCAAATAAAATTAGGGAGATTTCGCTCCCCTTAACGTTCTCTGCAATTGTCTTTTTGATCTTTTTCAGGTTCCTTCTTTTCTTGCTTCTCTTTAAATTCCTTAATCTGTCCTAATATTGATGGCTTATCGCTCTCATCTCTTGTATGGAAGTTATCCTCTACATCATAGGTTGATTCAAAGTAGTCGCTATCTCTAAAGTCATGGTCATACCTATCAGGAATGCCATCATTATCTAAATCTTTAGCTAAAGGATCATATAGATTTCCTTCATCATCTATCGCTAAACCTGTTACTTGCATTAGGTCTTCTGAATCAATATAGACTAAATCATTAAAGTTAGCATCATGGACGCTCTCAATCATTTCCTTAATGATTTCATCTTCAGACATACCTTCCTCACCAAACTTTTCTGTTGCAACTAAGATTTCCTCATCCAAATATAAAGACCAGGACTTCTCTTCAAGATTCAGTTCATAAGAGATTGAGTTTCTTCCATCTGGTGTTTCTGTATAGGCAATACCTACATGGGCTAAATCAGGATATAGAATATCGAACTCATCATGAGAATTGTCATTGTCATACTCTTCATTAAAGAACTCGATAATAGCTCTTTTCAAGTCCTCCATTAATGATGAACGGTTTTCTAATTCTTCCACCTCCCCCATATCTAATAGTTTGTTTAATTCTGCTAACCTCAGAACCTTATCCTGTAGCTCTTTTTCTTGAGCAAAAGGCTTTTTAAGTTCTTCTTTGGCATTGGCTAGTTGTTCCTTAGTCGTTACTAGCTTATTCTCCTGCTGTTCCAAACGTTCTGGCATCTTATCAAGGACATTATCTAGCCTTGTGATATTACCATCAGCACTAGTACCAAGTGTTCCAAAATGTTTCGCTTCTCCATTTAATGAAAAAGTATATTGGTTAGCAAAAGAATTATAGGCAACTTCAATTTCGAAATTACGATACTCACCTATAACCTTGCCTTCACTGATATTGACACCTTTAATCGCTTCTAATAACTTTTCACCAGCAAGCTTCTTATCTCTGATTTTTTCACCGTTGATAATGATAGATGTAAACTTATCTTCCGTTTCTGGCCTAGGCTCTACCTTACTGATATCTATTTTGATTCGAATTATTAAGTCCTCAGTCTTTTGTATCTCCTTAGGATAGGTCTTTGTTACCTTATCCTCTAGGCTGTACTTATTAGACTTATAGTTGGCTTCTAGCATTTTTAGCTTAGTTACTTGGTTATCTAAATCCATCTTTTCTTTAATCAACGGATTACCAGTAGCTAAAGCCTTAATTTCAGCATAGTTCAAGCTGCTTTCGTCTACGTCTTCAGCGGCTCTCACAGGTGTTTTCGATGTCATGATCTGAGAAATAAACTTTTGCTTGTTCTCAATGGTTTGCCATAAATAGCTATCAAAGGTATTTTCAGTAACGTATCTGAAGATATTAACCTTTTCATTTTCATTGCCTTGACGAACAATTCTACCTGCTCTTTGTTCAAGGTCAGCAGGCCTCCAAGGTACATCTAAATCGTGAAGGGCAATTAGCTTGTTTTGAACGTTTGTACCTGAACCCATCTTTTGTGTTGAACCTAATAAGATTCTTACTTCTCCTTTGCGAACCTTGGCAAAGAGTTCTTCCTTTTGCTTATCCGTATTGGCTTCATGGATAAAGGCTATTTCTTTTTTAGGAATCCCCATCTCTACGAGTTTCTCTCTAATATCATCATAGATATTAAACTCACCATCTCCCTTTGGAGTTGACATATCAGAGAAGATTAATTGTGTTGATTTCTTTTCTGAAGAAGCTTCCCAAATGCTAAAGACGTTTTTGATACAAGCATTAACCTTGCTATCTGGATTATCAGGCAAGAGTGGATTGATAAGTCTTTGATCCAAAGCTAACTTTTTACCGTCATTGGTAATATTTAACATATTATCTACCGTAGGCTCCACCTGATTACTTCTCACCTTATCGGCTCTTTCTGCTAGACTTTGTAGTATTTCTTTTTGCTCTTCACTTGGCATAGTTTTAATAACATGATACTCAGCTTCTGGAGTCGGTAAATTCAACATGTCAGCAGTTTGAATGTCAGCTACTTCTCGAAACATACTCATTAGCTCTGGCAGGTTGTAGAACTTAGAAAAACGAGTTTTCACTCGATAGCCTGTTCCTTCAGGACTTAATTCCATAGCCGTTTGAGTTTCACCAAAGGTAGAAGCCCATGCGTCAAAGTGTTCTAGCCCATGCTTTTTCAAATCATCATACTGAAGGTATCTTTGCATGGTGTATAGCTCCGTCATGGAGTTCGATACAGGTGTACCTGTGGCAAAAACAACGCCCTTTCCTCCTGTCATTTCATCCATGTAACGACACTTCATGAACATGTCACTTGACTTAAAGGCTTCTGATTGACCAATACCTGCCACATTTCTCATCTTCGTATGAAGAAAGAGATTTTTGTAGTTATGGGCTTCGTCAATAAAAAGCTTATCCACTCCTAATTCTTCAAAGGTAATCACATCGTCCTTTTTTAAGTCATCGTTCAGCTTAGCAAGTCTGGTTTCCAGCTTCTTCTTGGTCTTTTGTAGTTGCTTGACCGTAAAGTTCTGGTTTCGGTCATGCTTGTACTCTGAAATATAATGGACAATATCCTCTATCTGTTCGTTGATGTGCTTTTCCTGGTATTCCTTGCTCATTGGAATCATTTCAAACTGGCTGTGACCGATAATAACGGCATCGTATTCACCTGTGGCAATCTTTCCAATAAACCTCTTACGATTCTTGGGCTGAAAGTCTTTCTTATCAGCCACCATGATATTGGCAGAAGGGTAGAGTTGCAAAAACTCACGACCAATTTGACCTGTTAAATGA
>JAAZCH010000360.1 GCA_012513395.1 Tissierellia bacterium | reverse complement strand
TAATTATGGATTTAGATAAAATCAAAGCTATCCTTGAACTATTTGAAGAAAGCAAAATTTCTAAATTAGAAGTTGAAGATGAAAATTTAAGAATAGCAATGGAAAAGGGTGGAGGGCAAATGACTTACACCCTTTCTGATTCTTTAAATACAGTTCAAGCTGATGTGACTCCAAAAATAGAAGAAGTTCCTGTTGCCTTAGAACCTTCAGGATATATAGTAAAAGCTCCCTTAGTGGGAACGTTTTATACTGCGCCATCTCCTGGTGCAAAGCCCTTTGTGGAAGTTGGACAAAAGGTTTCTGCTGGAGATGTACTGTGCATACTTGAAGCTATGAAAATGTTAAATGAAATAAAGAGTCCTGTTTCCGGAACTGTTAAAAAAGTTTTGGCCATAAACGGTGATCTTATAGGTTATGAAGACGAATTATTTGAAATAGAGGAACTATAATGTTAAATAGAGTGTTGATTGCTAATAGGGGAGAAATTGCTATTAGAATAATCAGATCTTGTAGGGAATTGGGGATTGAAACGGTCGCAGTGTACTCCACTGTGGATAGAAATCAACTCCACGTTTTAATGGCAGACTATGCAATCTGTATAGGTGGTCCTCGCTCCCAAGAGAGTTATTTAAATGTAGACAATATCTTAACAGCAGCTATAGAAATGAACTGCGATGGCATACATCCTGGTTATGGATTCTTGTCTGAAAATCCTAATTTTGCTAGGATAGTGGAAGAAAACGGCATGAAATTTGTCGGACCTTCTGGAGACATTATAGAATTGATGGGAGAAAAATCCAAAGCTAGAGAATTAATGATGGCTAGTGGAGTACCTACAGTTCCAGGTTCAGAGGGAATTATAAATACCCTTGAAGAAGCTGCGGAAGTATCAGAAAAAATCGGCTATCCTGTCCTAATCAAAGCCTCAAGTGGTGGTGGCGGCAGGGGAATGAGAGCTGTTTTTAGCAAAGAAAAATTAGAAGATGCATATAATAGTGCAAAATCGGAAGCTATGCAAGCTTTTGGAAATGACGAAGTGTATTTGGAAAAATTGATTTTAAATCCAAAACATATTGAATTTCAAATACTAGCAGACAGTTTCGGCAATGTAATACATTTAGGCGAGAGGGAATGTTCTATCCAAAGAAAAAATCAAAAAATGATAGAAGAATCACCCTCTACTTTTTTAAGTGATGCTTTACGAGAAGAGATGGGTCAAGTTGCTATAAAGGCAGCTAGGGCTTGTAATTACGAAAATGCTGGAACAGTAGAATTTATAGTAGACCAAGATGGAAACTATTATTTTATAGAGATGAACACTAGAATTCAAGTTGAACATCCTGTAACTGAAATGGTTACTGGGATAGATTTACTCAGAGAGCAGCTTAGGATTGCAAGTGGGTTGAAACTTCCTTATAAACAAGAGGATATAGAACTAAGAGGACACGCATTAGAAGTAAGAGTAAATGCAGAAAACCCCTTGGATGAATTTAGGCCTAATGTGGGAAGAATTGATTTCTTTTTTCAACCTGGTGGGTTCAGCACTAGATTTGATACGTTTTTATTCAGCGACTGCGAAGTTTCTCCATACTACGATTCTATGCTTGGGAAGATAATTGTTCACGGGCAGACTAGATTAGAAGCTATAAGGAGAATGCGAAGGGCTATTGAAGAGACGATAATTTCTGGAATTATCACAAATTTGGGAATTCAATACGCCATACTTCACGACCCTATTTTTTTAAGGGGAAATTATTCCACTGCCTATATAGAAGAAAGAATGGAATACCTTTTGGAACAAATAAGAGTGATAGGAGGATAAGTAATTGGAAAATTTAAAAACTCGTAAATCTCTCCTCTCTTTGTTAAGAAGAAAGAGAACAGAAGGAGATGGAGGAGAAAACCTTTATATCACGTGTGAAAATTGCAAAACTGATGTCTTGAGACAAAAAATGGTGGAGACGCATTTTGTGTGTCCCAATTGCGGATTTCACAATTATATGAACTCCCAAGATCGTTTAAATATGATTTTGGAACCAGGATATAGAATAATCAGTTCGAAACCAAGATACCAAAATCCTTTGGAATTTCCTGATTATCAAGATAAACTTAGGGAAAACAAAGCAAAAAGTGGAGCAGATGAAGGTGTCATATGTGCTCGTGGAAATATAAAAGACAAAGATTCGGTAGTTATAGTTTTGGACAAGGGATTTTTAATGGGAAGCATGGGAGCTTATGTAGGTGAAGAGATCACAAAAGCTTTTGAGTTTGCAACGAAAAGGCGATTGCCTGTTATTTCTTTTTCTGCTAGTGGAGGAGCTAGAATGCAAGAGGGAATTATTTCCTTGATGCAAATGGCTAAAACTTCCAACGCAGTTAGAGAACATTCAGAGGCTGGACTTTTATACATTAATGTTTTTACTAATCCAACTACTGGAGGAGTAACTGCGAGTTTCGCATCTCTTGCTGATATTGCAATAGCAGAACCAAAAGCATTAATAGGATTTGCAGGGCCAAGGGTAATAAAACAGACCATAGGAGAAGAACTTCCTGAGGGATTCCAAAGATCTGAATTTCAAAGGGATCATGGCTTCGTAGATATTATTTTGGAAAGAAGAATTCTAGTTGCCTATCTCCACAGGATATTGAGTATACATTGAGGGGTTTATATGATTGATAAAAGAGAACAAGAATATTTAGTCTTGGCAAATAAATATAAAGCAGCTCCCAATGGAGAAAGAGCAAAAATAAAAAGGGAGATGGAAGATCTTCGCAAATTAGCAAAATCTGAACTTGAACCTTTTGATAGAGTGTATTTGGCAAGGCACAAGGAAAGACCTAAGGCAGATGAATTTATAGACTATTTAATAAGGGAAAAAGTTTATCTAGCTGGAGATAGATTATTTGGCGAAGATTATTGCCTAATCGGAGGAATCGGAAAATTTAACGGTCGTCCTGTTACATTTTTAGGCACAAAAAAGGGAAAAAATATCGAAGAAAATCTAAAGACGAATTTCGGTATGCCCAATCCTGAAGGATATCGAAAAGCCCAAAGGCTTATGAACCAAGCTAATAAATTTGGCAGACCGATTTTAACATTTATCGATACATCTGGAGCATATCCTGGATTGGGAGCTGAAGAAAGAGGCCAGGGAGAAGCTATAGCTCAGTCTATAATGAACTCCTTTGGACTAAAAGTTCCAATAATTTCTGTAGTCACTGGGGAAGGTGGCTCAGGGGGCGCTCTTGCTTTAGGTGTGGGAAACAAAGTTATTTTATTTGAAAATTCAGTATATTCTATTTTATCTCCAGAAGGTTTTTCTTCCATAATTTGGAAGGATGCTTCAAGGGCTAGAGAAGCTAGTAAGATAATGAAACTTACAGCGAAGGATTTGTTGGATTTAAAAGTAGTAGATAGAGTAGTAGAAGAAGATGTTTCGTTTTTAAAAGAAGATTTTGCAATAAATATGACTAGACTAGGCGAAGCTTTAGAAGAGGAATTAAAAAGCCTAGAAAAGATTTCAAAAAATAAATTACAAAGCGATAGAGTAGAAAAATTCAGGAGGATAGGTAGGTAATGGGTTTAAAAATTATAAAAACAAGTAAATATGTTCCTCCAAAAATAGTTACAAATAAAGACTTTGAAAAAATTATGGATACCAGTGACGAATGGATTCAAAGCAGAACAGGAATAGAAGCTAGGCGATTTGTAGAAGGGGAAGACACTTCAGATTTAGCATTAAAAGCTGTAGAAAAATTTAGAGGTGAAGATTTATCCAATGTGGATGTAGTTTTAGTAGCTACATTTACACCGGATTTGATAACTCCTTCGATAGCTTCTATGATTCAAAAGGAGCTTAATATTAAAAATGACAGCATAGCTTTTGATTTTAATATGGCTTGTAGCGGATTTGTCGCAGGATTAAAAGTAATGGATTCCCTTTTGGAATCAGGTAGAAAAGGGGTATTGGTAGGGGCAGAAACCATTTCAAAAGTTTTGGATATGGAAGATCGCACAACTTCAATTCTGTTTGGAGATGGAGCAGGTGCTGTATTGGTAGAGAAAAATGAAGAGGAATCATTTTTTGACATCGGATCTAGTGGAGATTTCGAATCTTTGCATGCGCTGGGAAGAACTACCGACACCAAACGAGATTCGGCTTTGAGAATGGAAGGAAAAGCAGTATTTAGATTTGCTACTAATATTATGGTGGAATCCGTTTCCAAAGTATTGGAAAAAGCTAATTTAGAATATGAAGATATAGATTATTATATATTTCATCAAGCAAACAAAAGAATTATTGAGCATGTTAGAAAAAAATTGAAATTGGATGAGGAAAAATTCTATATGAATTTGCAAAATTACGGCAATACTTCTGCTGCTAGCATTCCAATTGCTTTAGATGAGATGAATGAAAAGGGTTATTTTAGGGAGAATATGAAAATTGTCCTTTCAGGCTTCGGAGGAGGCTTGAGTTGGGCATCAACTGTAATTACATGGTAGGTGAAAAATGGACTTAAGAGATATTATTGACGTGAAATATCCTATAATCCAAGGTGGGATGGCTAATATTGCTACTGCTGAGTTTGCAGCTGCGGTATCAAATGCTGGTGGATTAGGACTAATTGCAAGTGGTGGGTTAAAGCCAGAGGGATTGAGGGCAGAAATTGAAAAGATTAGGACATTAACTGACAAGCCCTTTGGCGTAAATTTAATGCTTATGAATTATCATGTCCAAGAAATGGCTGAAATTATTGAAGAAATGAGAGTGCCTGTAGTAACGACTGGAGCAGGTAATCCTGGAAGATATATAAGCATGTGGAAAAATAAAGGATCAGTGGTAATTCCTGTAATTGCAAATCCGACCATGGCGTTAAAAATGGAGAGATTAGGCGTAGATGCTGTAATAGCAGAAGGTACTGAAGCTGGAGGTCATGTTGGCGAGATGACGACTATGACTTTGATTCCCCAAGTGAAAGACAGGGTTAATATTCCTGTAATTGCTGCAGGTGGAATTGCAAATGGTAGACAGATGTATGCAGCTGAAGTCCTTGGCGCAATAGGCGTTCAAGTGGGAACTATGCTCCTGGTTGCAGATGAATGTCCGATTCATGACAATTATAAGGACAGAATTATTAAAGCTAAGGACACACATATTACTGTAATCGGAAGAATCAGAGGCGTTCCTACCAGAGTAATAAGAAACTCCATGACTAATGAATACATCAATAAAGAAAAAGAAGGTTGGGATTTGGAGCAGCTGGAAGTTTTCACTATGGGTGCTTTAAGAAAAGCTGTTCAAGAAGGAGATATGGAACAAGGTTCATTGATGGCGGGATTAGTATCTCCTCAAATTAATGAAAAGAAACCTGTAAAAGATATAATTGAGGAATTATACGAAGATTATCTCAAAGTGAAAGAGAGAATGTGTAAATGAAACCTTTAAAAATCGGAAAATTTATCATGGATGTACCCATAGTCCAAGGTGGTATGGGCGTGGGAGTGTCCTTGGGAAATTTAGCGGGTCATGTCGCCTTAGAAGGTGGCGTGGGCACAATTTCTTCAGTGGGCATAGGGTTTAGAGAGCCAGATTATAAAAAAAATAACGTAGAAGCTAATATGAGAGCTTTGAAAAAAGAAATAACAAAAGCCAAAGAAATTTCAAAAGGAAGAGGCATGATTGCAGTTAATATAATGCAAGCCATCACAGAATTTACTGAACTTGCCAGATTCGCTTCAGAAAATGGTGCAGACGCTTTGGTGGTCGGCGCTGGACTTCCATTGAAACTACCTGAAATAGTTGCAGGCACAGATGTATTGATTGCTCCAATTGTATCTTCCAAAAGGGCACTGGATGTAATAGTTCGTACTTGGAAAAAGAAATTTGATAGACTTCCTGACTTCGTAGTCCTTGAAGGAGTTAAAGCAGGAGGGCATTTGGGATATTCCCTTGAAGAAATTGAAGGTGAAGATAAGATAAGAGAAAATCTAAAGGAAATTTTGGAATACAGAGACGAAAAGGGTTACGAATTTCCTGTGATTGCAGCAGGAGGTATTTTTGACGGAGCTGATGTAAAAGAATTTCTAGACCTTGGAGCAGATGGAGTGCAACTGGGAACTAGATTTATTGCAACTCACGAATGTGACGCATCAGATATATTTAAAAATCACGTTGTCAATGCCACTGCTGAAGACCTACGCGTAATATACAGTCCAGTAGGGATGCCAGGCAGGGCGATAAATACTCCACTGCTTGAAAGAGTAGAAAGAGAAGGAAGAATTAAACCTAAGAGTTGCCAAAACTGTTTGGTGCCTTGTGATCCAGGAACTACAAAATACTGTATCAGTACGGCATTAATAAATTCTGTAACTGGAAATCTAGAAGAAGGATTGGTATTCTCAGGAATAAATGTTGGAAAAATAACAAAACTACAATCAGTAAAGGAAGTAATTGAAGATTTGACAAAGGAGCTGACTTGATGAAAGCTATATTATTTGCTGGCCAAGGTAGCCAACAAGAGAAAATGGGTGAAGATTTTTACCTTAGTGACTCTTTTGCAAAAGATTATTATGACAAACTGGATGAAGATTTAAAAAATATTATCCTTGAATCTGATATGGAGACTATATCCAAAACAGAAAACACTCAACCTGCCATGATAGCTTACCAAACCATGATAAGCGAAATGTTTAAGGAAGATGGCATAGTGTTTGATTACACGGCGGGTCTTAGCATAGGCGAATATGCAGCCTTGGCTCACTCGGAAATAATAACCTCTGAGGAAGCCATAGAGATTGCAAAAATCAGAGGAAAACTCATGGCAGAAGTAGGTGCTGAGATAAATTCTGGAATGATTGCAGTGTTGGGAATGGATGCAGACGTACTTGAAAAATACTGTCAAGAAGTATCAGATGGTGAATCAAGAGTGGAAATTTCGAATCTAAATTGTCCAGGACAGATTGTAGTCTCTGGAGATATTGAAGCTTTAAACAGATTAAAGATTTCCATAGAAGACCAGGCTAGACGGTTAGTAGAGCTGAATACGTCAGGTCCATTTCATACCACTTATATGATTCCTGTAGAAGAAGAATTATCAAAGCTATTCGATAAATACGAATTTAAAAATGAAAACGTAGAAATTCCTTATAATTTTATTGGAAGACCTAGAGAGGATGACGAGGACATTAAAGAAATAATGGCTAAGCAAGTTTCCCATACAGTTCGTTTTCAAGAGTGTATAGAGTTTTTGATTGAAAGAGGAGTAGACACCTTTGTAGAAGTAGGTTTTGGTGGGGTACTACGAGGATTTATTCGAAAGATAGATAGAAAAGCAAATGTTTATGTAATCGACTCAATTGAAAATTACGAATGCTTTGTAAAAGAGGTGAAAAATGATTGAGAGAAAAACAGCTCTTGTTACAGGAGCTGGCAGAGGAATTGGAAAAGAAATTGCAAAAAAGCTTGCCCAAGAAGGATTTAATATTGCCCTTAACTATAGATCTGACGAAAGTGCAGCTAAAATTGTAAAAGAAGAATTAGAGAATCTAGGGGTAGATGTATTACTAGTTCAAGGAGATGTATCCAAGATGGAAGACTGCGAAAGAATTTTTGAGGAAGCAGTTTCTCAATTTGGAAAAATTGAAGTTCTAGTAAATAATGCAGGAATCACGAGAGATAAACTAATTCTAAGAATGACAGAAGAAGACTTTGATGATGTAATAGATGCCAATTTAAAATCTGCTTTTATGATGATGAAAGTATTGGCAAAGCATATGTCAAAAAATCGTTACGGTAAGATTGTAAATATTTCCAGTATCGTGGGGATTACTGGAAACGCAGGTCAAATTAACTACGCTGCTTCCAAAGCTGGAATGATAGGAATGACAAAATCTTTAGCGAAGGAATTGGGCTCTAGAGGAGTATGCGTAAATGCAGTTGCTCCAGGATTTATTAAATCTGATATGACTGACAAATTACCTGAAGATATTATCAAAAAATATGAAGAAGCAATAGCTTTAAAGAGATTGGGTTCACCTGAAGATGTGGCGAACTTGGTAGCTTTCTTAGCAAGTGACGAAGCAAATTATATTACAGGGCAAGTAATAAGTGTGGATGGAGGAATGAATTTCTAATGAGTAGAAGAGTTGTAATTACTGGAATTGGAGCTGTTACTTCTATAGGGAATACTTTTGATGAAATTTATAACAGCATTATAGAAAAAAAATGTGCCATTGGACCTATTGAAGCTTTTGACACTACTGGTTTCGATGCGAAATTGGCAGGTGAAGTGAAAGATTTTGATCCTACAAAAATCATCGATAGAAAAAGTGCGAGAAGGATGGATAGGGTAACTCAATTTGGAGTTTACGCATCTCAAATTGCCTTTGAAGATTCCGGGTTGGAATTAGGTCAGTTGGCAGGAGATACCAGATGTGGAGTTATAGTGGGAAGTGGAATTGGCGGAATAGAAACCATAGAAATTGAGCATTCAAAAGGTATAGAAAAAGGATTTAATAAGATTTCTCCATTTTTCATACCCATGAGCATAATCAATATGACATCAGCCCAAATAGGAATCCACCTAGGATTAAATGGACAAAACTATGCCACAGTCACAGCTTGTGCAGCAGGAAGTGATTCTATAGGACAGGCATTTAGAAGTATAAAAGACGGATATTCAGATTTAATGGTTGCAGGTGGTTCAGAAGCAAGTATAACACCCCTAGGCGTAGGCGGATTTGTTTCCATGAAAGCACTATCCACAAGTACAGATCCTAACCGAGCTTCTATTCCTTTCGATGCAGAAAGAGATGGATTCGTTATGGGAGAAGGAGCAGGTATTTTAGTTTTAGAAGAACTGGAACATGCAAAGAACAGAGGAGCTAGAATCTATGGAGAAATTGTAGGTTACGGAGCTACATCTGATGCATTTCATATAACTGCACCACATGAAGACGGGAAGTATGCAGCTATTGCAATTAGTGACGCTATTAAAGAAGCTAATATTGATCCCGAAAAAATAGACTATATAAATGCCCACGGAACTAGTACAAAACTAAACGACGCCATAGAGACTAATGCCGTCAAAACAGTTTTCAAAGATCATGCAAAGGATTTATATATAAGTTCTACTAAATCCATGACGGGGCACTTATTAGGAGCTTCTGGAGCTCTAGAGGCTATAATTTCATTGATTGCTTTAAATAAAGGCATAGTACCAGCAACTTTGAATTACAAAGTTCCTGATTCAGATTGCGATTTGAATATTGTACCTAATGAACCTATAGAAAAAGAATTAGAATACGTAATGAGTAACTCTCTAGGTTTTGGAGGACATAACGCTTCATTACTGTTTAAGAGGTGGGAAGATGCTTAACTCCAACGAGATACAACAAATTATTCCTCATAGATATCCCATGCTTTTGGTGGATAAAATAGTAGAGCTAGAAGTGGGTAAAAGGGCTGTAGGTCTTAAAGGAGTTACTGCAAATGAACCGTTTTTCCAAGGACATTTTCCTGATTATCATGTGATGCCCGGAGTTTTAATAATAGAAGCTCTAGCTCAAGTAGGAGCAGTAGCGCTTTTATCTGAAGAGAAATTCAAAGGAAAAATTGCCTTATTTGCTGGAATAAAAAATGCGAAATTTAGAAGACAAGTAATACCGGGAGATACATTAAGACTAGAATGTGAACTCACTAGGATTAAAGGTCCCATTGGAATAGGAATAGCCACAGCATATGTTGAAGACGAAGTAGCTGCAACTGCAGAGTTAACCTTCGCAATTAAATAAGGAGAGTACGCTTTGAAAGAAGATATGATAAATGAATTTTTAAAAATCTATAATAGATTTAGATTAGATTTTTATAGAAATTTAAACTTTGGAGAAGCTGAAGATGCTCTGACTGTATCTGAGTCCTTCTGCCTAGAAGTAATTAATGGATTGAACCAAGCTACAGTTAGAGATGTTGCAACTTTTATGAAAATTTCGCAACCTAATGCAGCTTATAAGATTTCTAATCTAGAAGAAAAAGGTTATATAACAAAAACTCAATCTCAAGAAGATAAGAGAATTTTTTATCTAAATGTAACCGACAAATATTACGGATTTTTAGAACTTAAAAATGAAAATGTTGTAGCAATACTAGATGAAATAATGGACAATTTGTCTCCAGAAGAAATCGAGATTACTACAAAAATGATGGGAAGAATAAACGAAAATATTCCAAGTGCAGATGAATATTTAAGAAAATAAATTTGTAAACCTCTTGATACGTGAACTACTAGATCAAGAGGTTTTTTATCATTAAATATTTTTTAATTGTTCAAAGTAGATTCATTGGAAGAACTGAAAAACACATCGAAAACAGCTCCCATTAAAATAAAAATCATGCCGACTATGACATTAAATCCTGGAATCTCGCCGTTTAATAGAAACACCCAAATGGGATTTAAAATAGGTTCAGCAAGGGCGATTATCATTGCTTTTTCTACACTTATTATTCTAAGACCCCAACCGTAAAAAGCATAAGATAAACCAGAAATTAATATACCAGCAATTATCAACAATGCAATATGTCCAAAACTCGTTGGAGGATTTCCAAAATTAAATGGAAGTATTAATAAATAAAAAAGCGTACAAAAAACATTTATAAGTGAAACTATACCCAAGGGAGAACCTGTCTTTATTTTTTGTAAATTAGTAGAATAAAGGATAAAAGTAATCCCTATTGCCAATCCTGAAACAATAGCAGGATAATTACCTCTTACAAATTCTCCAAATACATTAGCAGATACTCCAATAAATATACAAATGAGCACTATAAATTTTTTAGCAATAAATTTTTTGTTTTTTATTAATCCGTAACCAATTAAATACATAGGAGCTGCATATTGCATAGAAATAGCCATGGCCGAGCTGGAAATTTGCGTAGTTACAGTAATCGACAAGGAAAATAATGACATAAAAAGTGCCGCCAAAATGACATTTTTCATTGGAGAAATTTTTTCCTTGAAAATAAAAAATGATAAAAAAAGTCCGCCAGAAAGACTTCGTATTAAAATTATCCACAAAGCACTAGCTTCAACTGATTTTATTATAAATCCAGCCAAGCTCCAAAGAAGAACAGCTCCAAAAACTAATAAAGTTCCTTTTTTTTCATGATTCATAATTTCACCTAAAAATTTTAATTTATAAAAGAGAGGCAGACAATCATACCTCTCCTTAAGTCCAAGTATATATTTTAATTTAAAAAAATCAAATCGATTATATAACTTTTCTGTCTTTAACTTATAATTTTAATTCTTTAATAACTGTTCCATTTTCAATATCAATTAGCTTAAAAATTCCACTTTCATACATCGCAACACTTCTCACGCCGTCTTTTGGAAGAGTCGTGCTACCTGGATTTAAAACTATTAAATTGTCAATTTTCTCCAGATACTTTTTATGGCTATGACCTGTGACCAATACGTTTGCACCTAGCTCTTCAGCTCGATACAATCTAGAAAGTTCATTTTCTTTGTAGCCGTGGATAGCATAAATTATTAAGTCGCCCCACTCAAACAAATTTTCGTAATTGGAAATATCTTTATCCAAAACCATCTCATCTACATCGGCATCACAATTTCCCCTTATATAGTGGATATTGTCTTTAAATTCTAATACTTCTGCCAATGCTTTGGGATCGTATCCTTCAGTAATTGGGTTTCTAGGGCCGTGGGCCAAGACGTCACCTAAGTGAAGGATTTCATCACATTCTCTTAATATTTCCAGTCCCTTTTCAGTCCAAGGAAGATTTCCATGGGTGTCTGAAATAAACCCGATTTTCATTTTAATAATTCTCGTTAAGCCATTTTATAATATCAGAAGACTCATACATAGGATCGCCATCAACAGTTAACATGGGAACCATATCTTCGCCGCCTATTCTCATTAGTGCATCTTGATTTTCAGGAATATTTACGTCTAGAATTTCTACATCTAATCCTTTTTCCTTTATAAGGTTTACCACTTTAATGCAATATGGGCATCTTTCTAAGACATATAATTTTAATTCTTTCATTTAAATCTACCTCCATTTAATAATAAAATTATACCCTTAGAAGGAAAAGTAAAACCCAAACTCTTGGGTATTAAATAGGAGAGGTGATAACATGAATAAATTTGAATTTAATGATTTTTTAAATCAATTCGTGGAAATGATTGAAGAAGGCGGAAGTAAGTTAAAAGCAGAAGCTGAGGATTTTGGACAAAGCTTTAAATCTAGAAGAGATATTAATAAGATTGAAAGCTTGATTAGGGATGATTACGTGAATATTGGTCTATTAGTGTATGAGC
>JAAZCH010000359.1 GCA_012513395.1 Tissierellia bacterium | reverse complement strand
GTGCATAATCTGATCAACTTCCCAACCTGGAATGCCCCCGTAGACTCTTCCTTTTGCTGGCGACTCTTCGTCTTTAAACACATCGGGATATTTTTTTAAATCCCAAACGTATTTCAAGTCTGGTGCACTCGCATCAATTCCCTTTTCACTATCTCCCTCTATGACGTAACGAGGTACATAAAAAACTTGGAAGTTATCGTCAAAGTTTGTGCCTAATTCCTTAAATCTATCTTTATCCTTGTCTTCTTCATATGAGCTGATATTTGCAGTCCATATCTCCATATGACCATCAATCTCACCTGATAAAATCCCCTGGTGAGTTACCGGTGTAGAGCCACTCACCTCGCTCCACGAATATCCATACAATTCTTCTAAGATAGTTCCTGCAACAGCATTATGAAACTTTATGCTATCCCAGCCTGCATCTGCAAATTTAATTTCTCTTTCCTCTGCAGAAATTCCTCCACAACCTGATAACAGCATTGAAATCAATAAAACTGATGCCACTAATTTTAATACATTATTTTTCTTTAACATCTTTCTCTCCATTGTTTATTTATTAAAATTAACTTGGAGTTTTGCTTTAAAGCACTAAAAAACCATGGAAACTCGGAGCTCCATGGTTAATAAAATACAACATAAAACTCCCTTTTCGCTTACGAAGTTAGCTGACGGGTTAGGACAAAGGGTATCCTTCATTTCGATTCACCCCAAAAGATTGGTTCCTCCGCTTCTTGTAAAAGAATTAAGCGTTAATTAATTTCACCTATATAATATCACATGAAAAAAATCTAATCAATTGTTTTTAATAATTAACAACCCCCCAGGGCACATATTCCAAATGTATAATTCTAAAAAAGATCTCACAACATAAAAACATAATATTCAACACTATAAAACGACAAAAGCGATATGTCCCGTTGTATGCAAATAGATTGTGCATAACACGGGATTTATCGCTTCTGAAATCATATTTTCTAATTATTTACAAATCCATTTTGCTCAAACATCGTAACCCGCGACTTTTGGAATAAATCCCCTACAGAGGGCGTAGACCAACTTTTCACTTTTCACTCTTCACTTTTAACTTGTCACTTTTCACTATTACCAAGTACAAAGTCCCAATTTCTCTTGAATCTTCCATAATGTTCTTAATACTTTTCCATCTTCAAAATGTTCTTTTATGCTCATGATAAATTCGCCATCTTCATTATTCCATATTCTTTGGAAATAAGCTTCCATTTCTCTATGAATCTTTGAGGACTTTTTAATTTCTAACTCCAAATCCGTCTCCAAATTTAAATCCCTAAGATTTCTTCTAGTAAAATTGGCGCTTCCTAAGATTGCAATAGGGTCCTCATAATAAAAGTCAAAATATGCAATCTTGGTATGAAATTGCTCTCCAGTCGTGTTATACCAACGGATTTGTATGTCCGGATATTTTTCGTAAAGCTCACTAAGAGCAGGTCTATTTGGACTTCCATTTTTCTCTAGCCCAAAGGCATCTTTATTTAAATCCGCAACTATTCTAACCTCTACTCCCCGTTTTGTCGCTTCTCCCAGCTCCTTTAAAATGTCAAAATCTGAAATGTAAAATATTCCCACCCAGATTTTATCTCCACGAGTGCTTTTGGAAATATTAATTTTTAAACTATCATAAATAGCCTTTTCTGTTATAACCTTAGTCATAACTTCACCATTTTCAATTTCTCTACTCTTCCAATTTTTAATTAATTCAGGAGGATTCTCCACCAAAATCAACTCAGACTTTATTAAATCTTCCATGCTTTTCCCATAAAACTTCACAGCAACGTTGGAATGACTAGAACTAGGATCGTGGGGATTTGATGAAGATACAATGGCACCCTTTTCTGTTACGTAAACTTTTCGATGATTGCCTTTAAAATTGGCTAGTTTTATGATTGAACGAATGTTGACTTTCGGTCCATCTTTTTGAAAAAAATTTCGTATCCATCCAGTTCCATCAGTTCCAAACCACTGCATAAATGCCCGATATCCGCCAGAAATTAAAGGATTGCTATCCCTAAGTTCGTTTAAATCAGTAACCACAACTTCAATTCCGCTTTCTTTTAAACGCTTTAAATGAATTTGTTCATAGGCACCGTAAAAATTATTCAAAGGGTCAGTAATTAATATTATGGACATTTGGGGATTATCGTTTTTCTTTTGAATTAATAAATCCGTCATGTCAGAAACTTGGGAAGGATAGGTAATTTCATCTTTGTTATACTCGTCATTAAATAGGAATATATCCAGCAAAATAAACTCTTCCGCCTCTTTAATGAGAGCCATTTGAGCATCAAAAATCTTTTGCTCCAAAATCCTCTCTCCGTCTTTAACATAGGTCAAATCGTATAAAAACTCCACATCTTCCCCATAATATTTCCCACCAGAAAAGCTAGTCCCATGAAGATTCTTGGTCAATGCACTGTATATTAT
>JAAZCH010000358.1 GCA_012513395.1 Tissierellia bacterium | reverse complement strand
GCCGGCTTCAACCTTAGAAGTATCATTATCCTCATTTTCTTCATAGCGAATAGGGTATCCCTCCCTATATTCAAACTCTTACTTATCGCTCCCTTTCTTCTTCCCTTGCTTTTAGCTTAGCAGTACTTGTTTTGCCGAATTGTTCAGCAGAAAGATCTTGGCGGATAGGTTATTACGCTCCAAAAATGATTAACGTCTTGTCTTGGTCTATTCAATTGTTAAGGTTCAAAATTTATCGAGAGTTAATAATCTTTTTAAAATTTGACCATCAGAAAATACTTATCTTGATGAAACAAAATTATTTAAAATTACCCTCCTATACTTAACAGTGAAAAGAAGTCTTTCTTGGTAACCAATTTTCAAAAATAAATTTGGTTAAATAAAAAGGTCAAATTCCCACTGCATAAGTAAGAGTGAAAATTAGACCTTCTTGGTAACTGTCTTCTAAAAGTCTTCTAGCATTTCTTTTAGTTTTTCTAAGACTTTATTACGCCTTTTAATAACGGCTGGATGTGAAATATTCAGTTTGGCAGCTACTTCTCTAATTGTTTCTTCTTTATAAAAAAGACTTTCTATCAAATCCCTTTCAGCAGGATTGAGTTTAGAAATAGCTCTTCTTACTTCTTCAATCATTTCCTTTGTTTCGATAATTTTTTCAACATCAAATTCCAGATCTTCTAAATTTTCTTCAAAATTACCATCATGATCATAGGAACAAAAAAAGAAACAGTTATTTAACCTGTCTCTTCTCGTTTGATATTTCTCTTTATTCAATTCACTATGATAAGCAAGATATACTTCCTCGCTAACAAATACTTTCTTTCCTTCTACAAATAAATAATATTCTTTGTCCATTAATTTTTCCTCCTTGTTGACATGAATTTCTTTTGTTCGAAAATGAAATTCACACAAGGAGGGCTTCTAATTCTTTGCATATATTCTCCTGGGCATAAAAAAAGACCGAAAGAAAATAAATTCTTTCAGTCAATAAATGCCAATATTAAATTTAGGTGCAAATCACCTATCATGGATATTATATATGCACTTAAGTACACATAAAATTCGTATATGGTACTTTTTTCATTCGGAAATAGTACGCAATAAGTTCGTAATAAATTAATTTCTTAGATGTTCATTATTTCTTCAATGCTACGACCATCTTCAAGTTGGCTAATAGCAGTCGGTAAGGTATATCCCCAAATTATTACACCAACCAATGCAATTGCTTCCTTTTTTCTTTGATAATAAACAGTTCTCTCTAAAGACACACTTCTCATACAAGCTTCATCAGTAATCTTCTTTTCAGAAATGTAGTAGTTATAAATAATCTTATGATAGATTTCTCCATATTCTGGATAAACTTTTAGCCTAACACAGGCATCATAAATTATTAAAAGCATAAGCTTACTATCCATTACATTGGAAACTCTATTATTAAACTTTTCTTCAACTTTTTCTGGAGCAAATGTAGAAAGATACAAGTAAGCAGATTCTGAAGTTGATCCATAGTTTTCTTTACTCTCAAACATCATAAAATTTGCCCTGCTATCTACTGCCCAGGTAACTTGTCTATATAAACTTAAAATAAGTTTTGCAGCTGAACTGATTTCTTCAAATTTCAAGTTGCTATCTGCATACATGTTCATTATATTCTTTAAAGTTTTACTTATTCTCAATCAAATCACCCCAATACAACTTATTTACAAACTTGAATGTTTGTGCTATAATATGAATATAAGTTCAGTTTGTATTATATCTCAAATTGGAAAATAATTCAAGCACTATTGTTCGTATTTAAAGTTATAAATGCACATTAGTACAGGAGGTTAAAATTATGGCTTTTGCGGATAGATTAAAGGATTTTCGTGAAAAAGAAAAGTTAAGTCAAGCAGATTTTGCAAAGATGATAGGAATAAGTACAAGAACTCTTGTACATTATGAAGACGGAGAAAGATACCCAAGAGATGTCGAGGTTTACAAAAAAATTGCTGAAGTTATGGACTGTGATTACAATTATCTTCTAGAAGAAAGTGACGAGTTTTTAAATAGAGTTTATAACATGGGTGGCAAAAGAGAATTAGAAAAAGCTAGAGCATTAACTGAAGGTCTAAGCTCTTTATTTGCTGGTGGAGAAATTTCTGACGAAGATAAAGATGCTGCTTTTGAAGCTATTACTCGTGCTTATTGGGAGGCTAAAAGAGAAAACAAGAAATATGGTCGTAAGAAAAAAGATTAGGTGATTTTATGAGCATGAATCGCTATATATATGATAAGGTTAATCGACTTATAAAAAAATATAAGACACGAGATCCTATCGAATTAATAGAAGCTTTGAATATTAACCTGGTATATCTACCTGAAACAAAAATACTTTTAGGAATGTACCATTATATTCAAAGGAACAGATTTATTTTTATCAGTAGTAACACAAATTTTAATAGAAAGACGATATTAGCACACGAATTAGGTCACGATCAACTTCACAGAGATTATTGTATGAGTGGTGGAGCTTTTCATGACCAAACAGTGCTAAACCCTACAAATAAATTTGAAACTGAAGCTAATATTTTTGCAGCTCACTTATTAATAAGTGATGAAGATGTCCTAGATAATATCAATGATCAAGTTTGTGATTATGAAATCGCTGGAAAATTAGGTGTAGATATAAATTTACTAAATCTAAAAATTTCTGAGTTGGCAAAAATGGGCAAGTTTAATAAACCAATTAATGTTAATACACCTCAGGGAGATTTTCTCAAAAACTATCGTCCTGAACATGATGACTATTATTAGGAGACTCTATGGGAATTTTTATTGCAGGCTATATTTTATTAATCCTTTCTGGAATAGTTTTCTACTATCTCATCTCTACCTACTCTGTAAAAATCTCAGCATTTTTGATTGATTTTATAGTTGTAGGTTTAGGATTTTATATATCCATAAAAGATAAACTAGATAGCAAATTAGCTATTCCCATTTCAATTACAGTAGTAATAATTTATGGAATATTGCTAGTTTTAATAAATCAAAAGCTACCAAGGATTAGTAAACTTTTAAACTATATAATTGCTTTTATAGGATCATCAGTCGCCCTATGGTTGGCATTAGATTTTATAACAAGCACACTAAGTGCTTTTAAGATAATCGGTCAAACTTATCATCAATTACCAATAACAAAAAATATGATTATAAATTCCTTTATACATTATGTAATTGTATTCTTAATTAGTATTCCAGTGTTTAAAGGTAGAATGAAATTAATACTTGGAGAAACTAATGAGTAAGTGAAATACATTAAATTTTTGAAACAATTTTGACAGTTTTTAAATTTTATTTATTGTTATAATCTCTTTAGGAGGAATAAACTAAAAGAAAAACTTAGGAGATTATATGATTGATTTAGACAAGGTAAAAGAAAAATTGACTGACAAAAATATTAAAAATTATATAGAAGCATATTTGGATATTTCAAGCCAGTCTGAAGATTTTGAAGATGAATGGCTAGATGGTAAAATAGAAGAAAAATATTATAATCAAATTCTTGATATGCACGATTATTTAGCTGGTTATATAGCAAATTACTTCATTCAAAATTATTACATTAAGGATAATAAACATGGTTAAACAAGATTGGAAATTATTGAAAGAAATTAGAAAAGTTAAAAAGTTGAGTGAGGAAGAACAACAAGAATATTGGACTAATAAATTTGATAAATTAGATTCATCAGATGATTTAAAAATTAGAAATTCTTTTAAAACACTTGAAGAAGGAAACTATATTACAGTATTCTGGGCAGACAATATCCCCTATCACTTAAATCTTACAAATAAAGGAATCTCTTATAATCATTTTATTTCTAAGATAAGAAGTCATAGTTATATAATGAAGTGGATATTTGGTATAATTGCTACAGTTATTGGAGCTATTATAATTTCAAAATTAGGTTTTTAGATATAAAATTAAATAACACGCTTAACGCTTATAAATTTAATAGCAAGCACAGTAAGTGTACGGACACTTACGAAAAAATTAATGGAGCAGACCTT
>JAAZCH010000357.1 GCA_012513395.1 Tissierellia bacterium | reverse complement strand
TTAGTATGCAAAAATTTAAGTAGAAATTGTATTACACGATCTCTACAAAAGCACTAGGATACAATTTTAAATTAACATAAAAAATGTATCGACTATCTTAATCAGGATAAGCCGATACACAAAATATTTTACACTACCATTTAAACCAGAAAGGAGAATTCTTTTGGCTATACATTTTATTCAGATAATATACTTTCTAGACTCAAATTAACTTTTTTATCACTTACTGCTGCTTCAATTTTTTCTTTATGGTGCATCAATAATTTTAAGATCTGCTTATTTTTTTCTTCAGATGCTCTAAAAGATGGTATAGAGACACTCATGGATGCAAATAAATTCTCTTTATTATATAGGGGAACTGCAATACATTCTACATCTAAAGTTGATTCGCTGTCTTCATAGGAGTAACCATTTTCACGAACATTTTGTATGTCTTTTAAGAGGTCATCTATATTTGTAATTGTATAAGGTGTGATTGGTTTCAAGCCATTTTTATAAATTTCTTTAATTTCCTCATCTGTAAATTGTGCTAGCAGTGATTTTCCTAAGCCGGTAGAATATGCTGGAATAGCTTTGCCCACACTAGAAATTAGTTTAATAGATTGTGATGGTTCTTCCTTGGAAATGTAGACTACATTTCCATTATTATATACACCTATTTGACATATTTCATTACATTCACTAACGATTTTTTTCATGTATTGTTTTATAACTTCGAGAAAATCGAAGTTATCTTTAAAACCCTGTCCAACCTTATAACTATTAATTCCTACTATATATTTATTTTGTGCATCTAAATCAATAAATTTCATTTCCATCATGGTTCTTAGAATAGGTGAAATAGTACTCTTTGGAATATTAGTTTGTTCAGATATTTCTGTTAGATTCAAGCCATACTTATTCTTTGATAAAAGTAAAAGGATATCTAGAACCCTTTTAGTGGGATTGTGCAATTTTTTCATAATCTCCTCCAATTAAACTTACTTATAATTTTGATTATACCATAATTATAATACTATAATATAAAATATAGTAGGATTTCAACTCTGAAAATTTATTTATATTTGCTATTGACATATTGGTAAAAACGTTATACTATATAATTGTTCGCAAATACAATATACGTTCGTATATACATACACAAAACAAAGGAGAGATAAAGATGCAAAGAAGTAAAAAAATACTTGTAGGTAATGAAAACCAATACTATAGAGCTACATTGAAATCTATGGGCTTTACTACAGAAGATTTGAAGAGACCACTAATTGGTATTGCTAATGCATACAGTGAATTAGTACCAGGCCATTTCAATCTTCGTCAGGTTGCACAGCGTGTAAGAGATGGTATTTATAGAGCTGGTGGTACACCTGTAGAATTTGGAGTTATTGGCGGATGTGATGGAATGGGTCAAGGACATAAGGGAATGAACTACATACTTCCATCTCGAGAAATCGTGGCTGATTCTGTAGAAGCGATGACTGAAATTAATGCACTAGATGGAATTGTATTATTAGGATCATGTGACAAAATTGTTCCAGGAATGTTGATGGCTGCAGCTAGATTAGATATACCTGCTATATTATTGCCAGGTGGACCTATGGATGGTGGTATAGTATTTGACGGGCGTCAATCTGACCAAACTTCAAGTATGGAAGCTTATGGAATGCTTACTGCTAATAAAATAACTGAAGAAGAATACAAAGTTTTGGAAGATCATTCATGTCCTTCTTGTGGTTCTTGTTCTTATTTAGGAACTGCAAATACTATGTGCTCACTTTCAGAGGCTCTAGGAATGACTATTCCAAATGGTGGTATTATTCCAGCTACATCATCTGCTAGATTGCAAATTGCTCAATTAACTGGTGTGAAAATAATGGAACTTTTTGAAAAACAAATCACAGCTAGACAAATTATAACTAAAGAGAGCATAAGAAATGCAATAAAGGTTTGTATGTCAATGAGTGGAAGTACCAACGCTGTTATGCATTTAACTGCTATAGCTAAAGAAGCGAATTTGGATATAGATGTTTTACAAGAATTCGATGATTTATCTAGAAACACACCACAATTGGCAAAAATAAACCCATCATCTAAATGGAATATGACAGACTTCTATTATGCTGGTGGAGTTATAAAACTTATGGACGAGCTAGATAATCATGTTGATAGAAATCAAATGACTGTTACAGCTAAAACTGTAGGTGAAAATATTGCAGAAGCAATTTATGCTTATCCAGAAAACAAAGAAGTTCTTACTGCTAAGGAAGAGCCTTTTGGGTATGAAGGTGGAGTTGCAGTTCTTAGAGGAAATATCGCTCCTGATACTGGAATTACAAAACCAGGTGCATTTGACAAGAGTTTGTATGATTTCAAAGGTGAAGCAATTTGTTTCGATTGTGAAGAAGATGCAGAAGAAGCAATTATTAAGGGAGACGTTAAAGATGGTCATATAGTTGTTATTAGATACGAAGGACCAAAGGGTGGGCCTGGTATGAGAGAAATGTTCAAGGCTATGAAGCTTTTATACGGAAGAGGACTTGCAAAAACAACGGCTCTTATTACTGACGGAAGATTTAGTGGAACTAATAATGGATGTTTTGTAGGCCATATTTCTCCTGAAGCAGCAGAAGGTGGACCAATTGCTATAATAGAAGATGGAGATATGATTGAGATAGATGTAGATAATAGAAGTATTAACTTGCTAGTGAGTGATGAAGAAATTCAAGAAAGATTATCTAAGTGGAAGAGACCAGAACCTAAATACAAAACAGGTTATCTAGGTTTATATTCTAGAATAGCATCATCAGGCTCAAAAGGCGCAGTTATGGATTATGATAAATTAAATAACTTAGACTAATTGGAGGTACTGAAATGGAAATTAGTGCATTAGGTGCAATTTTAGGTTTACTATTAGCAATAGTTTTAATCCTGAAGAAAGTTGAACCCACTTACGCAATGATAGGTGGGGCAATTTTCGGAGGTCTTGTTGGAGGAGCATCACTATCATCAACAGTATCGATAATGGTTGGAGGAGTCGCAGGTATGTCCTCTGCCATATTAAGAATAGTTACTGCAGGAATATTAGCTGGAGTACTAATTGAATCAGGTGCAGCAGCTAAAATAGCTGAAAGTATTACTAAAAAATTAGGAGAATCTAAATCTCTAGTTGCTATTATGCTTGCAACATGTATCCTTACTGCAGTAGGAGTATTTGGTGACGTAGCTATAATAACTGTTTCTCCAATAGCGATTCTTATGGCAAAAAAAGCTGGTTTTAGTAAACTTGGTGTTTTGTTTGCGATGATTGGTGGGGTAAAGGCAGGTAATGTTATGAGCCCTAATCCAAATGCCATTTCAGCTGCTGAAGCTTTTGGTTTACCTCTAACTTCTGTTATGATTGCCGGAATACTTCCAGCCGTTGTAGCGTTGGTTACTACTACATTTCTTGCAAAGAGGCTTGCTTATAAAGGAACGAGTTTTGAAGGTGTTAATGAGTCGGAAAATCAGACTGATGAAGAACTGCCTTCAATTGGAGCGGCAATAATTGGACCATTAGTTACAATTGGACTTCTATTATTAAGACCAATTGCAGGTATTTCAATAGATCCATTAATTGCCTTACCTGCAGGAGGTATTGTAGGTATGATAGCGATGGGTAAAGCTAAGTATTTTGCAGAATATTTTTCATCAGGATTGTCAAAAATGAGTGGAGTTGTATTGTTATTAATAGGAACTGGAACACTTTCTGGTATAATATCAAACTCAGAATTGACAACAGCAATTGTAGATTTAATTGAAATGTTTGGACTACCAGGTTATCTGTTAGCACCAATATCCGGTATATTGATGGGTGCTGGTACAGCATCATCTACAGCTGGGACAACCTTAGGTAGTCAAATTTTTGGACCAGTAGTACTTGAAAGTGGAATCGCACCACTTGCAGCTGCAGCGATGACTCATGCTGGAAGTTTTGTATTTGATGGTTTGCCACATGGTTCATTCTTCCATGTTAGTGCAGGTGCAGTTGATATGGAAATAAGTGAAAGATTAAAATTAATATCATATGAATCATTAAATGGATTAATGATGGTATTGTCTGCCACTTTAATATATGGAGTTTTGGGTGTATTAAATTAAATAAACCCCTAAATGGATTTAGTTAAATGGATAGTTAGAGGATAATTAAAGGATGTTATAGAGTTATAATTCAAAAACCTGTGATTATCCTTTTTCATTGTATAAGGTATATAAATTAATGGAGGTATAATTAGATGAGTTATAAAATATTGACACCAACAGTCACCTTATTTGACAATAACGGGAACTTAGATATTGAAGGCAACAAAGCATTAATTGAACATTTAATAGAAGGTGGAGTTAACGGATTAGTACCACTTGGGAGCACAGGTGAATTTACTAATTTAAATTTAGAAATGAAAAAAGAATTGCTCAAACTTTATGTGGAGACTGTAGATGGAAGAGTGGATATATTAGCAGGGACGGGTTCTCTTGACATATTTGAATGTATAGAGTTATCAAATTACGCCTTAGATTTAGGAGTTAAGGGAGTACTTGTTATTCCACCTTACTACTACGCAATAGACGATGAAGAAGCGTATAGATATTTTGATAAGGTTGCAAAAAGCATTAGTGGAAATTTATATCTTTATAATTTTGCTGCAAGATCTGGGTTTGATATAAAGCCTGAAACGGTATTAAGATTAGCAAAAGAAAATAAGAACATAAAAGGATTAAAAGATTCTACAACTAATGTAGAACATACAAAAGAGGTGATATATAAAGTCTTACCAGAAGTTCCAGATTTTGAAGTGTTTTCAGGATTTGACTCTCAATTCATATCTAATATCTGTGCAGGTGGAGCTGGAGGTATTTCTGCAATTTCAAATATCGAGCCTAAAATGTGGAGTGATTGGATAAAGGCAGCAGAAAAAGGAGATTTTGAAACAATAAAAACGATACAAAGGAAAATTGACAAATTAATGGAATTATATGATGTTCAAAGTAATGTTTCATTGACTTTCAAAAAGATGTTAGCCGACGATGGTCTAAATGTTTCAGTTGATGCTATATTCCCATTTAATGAAATCTCAGATGAAGATTATAAAAAGGCAAAAGAAATTAGAGCCATTGCTAAAAGTTTATAAACTTTGTCCCTTTGTTAACTAATTATGTTTAAAAATTATAATTTGAGAAGTTATATTAAAAATAACTGAAATTAGAGTAACTTTAATAAAGCTTGATATTTTCAAGCTTTATTTTTTTAATTTAATTTAATAGGAAAGTCCTACTTT
>JAAZCH010000356.1 GCA_012513395.1 Tissierellia bacterium | reverse complement strand
CTCCCTGAGAAAGAAAACACATACATCTCTAGTTTGTTTAGCGATGAAGGAATATTACCTTCAGGAGGTCAGGGCCAAAAAATTGCCCTTTCTAGAAGTATTTTCCATGACGGACCATTTGTCATTATGGACGAACCAACAGCAGCCTTGGATCCCAGAAGTGAAGAAGAAATATTTAACCTTATGCTATCAATTTCTCAAAACAAAACCTCTATTTTTATTTCCCATAGACTATCTAGCACTCAGTATGCTGATCGTATTTTAGTTTGTGACGGAGGAAAAATAATTGAAGAAGGTAATCACCGGGAGTTAATGAATAGAAATGGATTGTATTCAGAAATGTTTATGACTCAGGCAAATCAATATCGAAACTTTGCATAAATACGCCTGCTTCATTTTCTAGAATATAGACTATGAAGCAGGCATTTTTACTAATTAATTTTTATTTTACAGAGATTCTTTAACTTTTTGCAATGCTTGTTCCAAATCTCCTATTAAATCTTCCACATCTTCAATTCCTATGGATACTCTTACTTGTCCGTCTTTTATTCCTACAGCTTCTCTTTCTTCTGGTGACATATCGAAATGACTCATGGTAGGTGAATGTTGCACTAGGGAGTCTATATTTCCTAGACTTGTTGCTAATGAGAAGACTTTCACTGAGTCCATAAATTTCTTAGCTCCTTCGATTCCGCCTTTGATATCGAAAGACATCATTCCGCCGTAGCCTCTCATTTGCTTTTTAGCAATAGCGTGAGTTGCGTGGGATTCTAGGCCTGGATAGTAAACTTTGTCCACCATTTCATGGGCTTCTAGATATTCAGCTACCTTTTGAGCATTGTAACAGTGTCTTTCCATTCTGATGCCTAGAGTTTTCATTCCCGTTAACAATAACCAAGCGTCAAAGGGAGATAAAACAGCTCCGAAGGTTTGGACATATGGGAATCTTGCCTTGTCTACAAATTTTTTGGTTCCCACTAGAACTCCTGCTACTACATTTCCATGGCCGCAAAGATATTTTGTGGCACTGTGAACTGCAACGTCTGCTCCTAATGCTATAGGGTTTTGAAGTGCAGGGGAGGCGAAAGTGGAGTCTACTATCATGGTAAGACCGTGTTCCTTAGTCACTTTTGCCATTTCTTCAATGTCAGTCAAAACTAATACTGGGTTTGCAGGTGTTTCCACATAAACAGTAGTTGTATTTTCTTTTATAGCTGCTTTAAGTTGTTCGATATTACCTGGATCGATTAAAGTAACTTCCACGCCATAGCTAGGTAGAACTTGGTCGAAGAATGCAAATGTACATCCGTAGATTATATTTGGTGCTATAATATGATCTCCAGCTTTTGTAGCCGTCATAATTGCAGTTGTAATAGCTGCCATACCTGAACCCACTCCGAGAGCTGCCTCTCCACCTTCTAGGTATGCCATTTTCCTTTCAAATTCAGCTACAGTAGGGTTTCCAAATCTAGAGTATGTATAGCCTTCGTCTTGGTGTTGATTAAGATATATAGCTTCGTCAGTAGTTTCAAAAACGTAAGTAGATGTTTGATAAATAGGTGCCACATGGGATCCACATAGTGGGTCTCTCGTTTGTGCCGCGTGTAATAAATCCGTGTTTAATCCTTTTTTCTTTTCCATTAAAAAACCTCCTTATGGTTTTATATTCAGTGAATATATTGTACCAAAGGAAGATTTCTAATTTGATGTCAAAATTGTATAAATAATTCTATCTTGCTTTATACAACTTTTCTAAAGTTTTCTCAACTGATTAAAGTGATACATTTTGATGCAAAGTTCTAGCAAAAATGACTCCCTAGGATCATCTAAGGTCAGTCCCGTTAAAGATTCTATCTTCTTCAATCTATAATTTAAAGACTGTCTGTGGAGATAAATTTTTTCAGCAGTTTTTGAAATGTTACGATTGTTTAAGTAATATTCGTTTAGCGTAAGGAGTAAGTCCATGGAATTATCTTGGGATAAATCTTCCAAGACCTTGTCTACAATTTTCATTATGGATTTGTTTTTAGCTAGCTCAGTAAATACTTGATACTCCAAAGTCGTATTCATGGTGTTTATAGTATCAGTTCCGTATTGCAATCCGCTTTTTAAGCTCATTATCGCGTCCATATAAGAATAATATATGGTATTGCAATCCTCATAAGATCCACCAATACCCCACACAAAAGTTAAATTTGGATAGAGATTGTCCATGGTGATTACAAACTTTTTGATATAGGATTTTTCATGTTCTAAGGACTCCTTAATATCTTCTAGGAAAATAATTAAAAATGAATTGCTATATGCAACAAGACAATCCCTATCCTCAGCTTTTGCTATTCTGATAGCCATATCTTTTAGAGTTTTAATAATTTCAGACTCATCATCTAGATATCCATTGAAGTCCACTTTGGCTACCAAAGCGATAAACGACTTATCCAAATCAAAACCATAGCTCTTTCCTTCAGCTATTACTTTATCCCTGTCTCTGTCCTTTTGTTCAACTAAACTTAGGATAAACTTCTCCTTATGGTGAAGTTCCATTTCGTGAATTACTTGATCTCTCTCAAACCAAAGGAGTATGGGACTTATGACATTGTATTTAATAATTTTATCAAATTCAATTCGCTCCAATTGGGTCAAATCTCTGTCTTTTAAATCTAGAGATAACTGACCATAGACTATATCGCTGTGATTTACCTTATAGGAAAATATTTGAAGACCTTCGTCATCTTTGAGAAAACCATTACTTTTAGTAATCAAATTTTTCTTATTATCAAAAATCCCACAAGGAACCGAGACAGTATCTTCAATAAAGTTTAAGGCTTCTTTTAAATCTTTTCTTTCAAGAAACATGGAAATGAGCCTGTCTTTTAAAAGTCTGTATTTTTCTAATTCTAGATTTTTTTCTAATTTTAATAAATTAAAAACGTCTTCTACTATATTACTAAAAGCGACTTCCCAAGGTATAGTAATCATAACTAAGTTATTTCTTTCCGCTATTCCAATGATTTCACGAGGAATTTCCTCAATATAACAACCCATGGCGATGGCAACAGCAGTTACATTAAGTCTACAAAGTCCTTCTATGAAATGCACAAAAATGTCCATCTCATCACAAGACATGCAAGTAGTTAAAATGAATTCATTATTTCGCACAAAAGCTTCGGCGGGATACTCTTGAACAGAAATGGCTTCCACAGGAAATTCACCCTGTAAGGGGATATCTGTAAGAACTTTTGCATGTTCAAAATGATTTAATTTTAAGATTTCATTTAGTTTGATGCTCATGATTATCGCCTCTGTTCTTTTTATTTGTAATTATCTTTATGGTATTCTCTCACAGAATAATTGTCAAGTTGGATACTAAAAAAGAATCAGAACTTAAACAGTTCTGATTCTAGGGGTATTTATTTTCTGTTTATTTAATAAATAATTTTCTCTCCACATTGGCAAGTGGTTCACAGCCAGTTTCAGTAATCAGTATAGCTTCGCTGATTTCTACTCCGAAATCTTCATAATACATTCCTGGGATTACGTGGAGTGTCATGTTTTTTTGTAAGACAGTCTTATCTCCTGGGCGCAAGCTTATAGTATGCTCACCCCAATCAGGTGGGTAGTTTAGGCCGGTGGAATATCCAATTCTAGACTCTTTCTCGAGACCGTATCTCTTTAGATTGTTAGACCAGACAGCTTCTACTTCTTCTGCTGTTACGCCTGGTTTAATAAAATCCAGAGCCATATTCAAACCTTCTATGGTGATTTTCGCTGTATCTTCTAGTTTTTGGGTAGGTTTACCTAAAGAAATTGTTCTAGACATAGGAGAATGGTATCTTTTATAAGCACCAGCTAATTCAAAAATAACTATATCTCCGTCTTTATATTTTTCATCAGTCCAAGTTAGATGGCATGCACCAGCATCTATTCCCGTTGGCATCAGTGGCACTATAGATGCGTAATCTCCTCCAAACTCTTTTGTTCCAGAAGTAAAAGTTCTATAGATTTCAGCAGCCATGTCACATTTTCTCACACCTACGTCTAAGTAGTTGATAGCGTCCATCATGCCTTTTTCCATAATTTTACCAGCGCGTTTCATATGCTCAATTTCTGTATCGGACTTAATTATTCTCACCCAATTTACTAAACCTTGGGCATCTACGAATTTTGCATTGGGAAGACCTTTTCGTAGGCTTTCCATAGCTTTTGCTGTGAAGTAATAGTTATCCATCTCTACAGCTATAGTCTTAACTCCTTGGCCTCTGGTTTCCAATGTATCTGCTACGAAATCCATAGGATGCACTTCTGTGCTTTGTACAAAGAGGTCACTATAACCTATAATATTTTCATGATTTATCCATGCAGTCTTTCGACAAGCTATGGCATCCATAAATCTACCTATCCAAACAGGTTCTTCTTCGTCTAGTAGTACGGCAACCATTTGGTGAACGTAAAAGGACCAAGCATTGTATCCTGTTATGTAATTCATATTGGCGGGATCCGTTACTAATAGCACATCTATATTTTTTTCTCTCATTCGTTCCTTAATTTTGTCTAAACGACTTAGAAATTCTTCTTTTGTAAACTCTAACATTCTCACTCTCTCCTTTATTCTTTATTTTTTTCTATAATTTCTTGGGCTTCTTCTTCAATTAATCTTAAAATGTCTACTCCTTTTTCTCCAACAGATTTTAAAAATATTTCCCTTACAGGCATAGCAGCTTCTCTAAATACTTCTCTTTCTTCATCTGTCAATTCTATAATTTCGATATCGCTAGATTCTTTAATCATCTCCAATCGTTCTTCATTTACTGATTCTTGGGTGTCTATAATAAAGTCATTTAATTCTTCCACAATTTCAAGTAACATGCTCTTAGTTTCGTCGTCCAGTTCATAGAAGAAGTCAGGATTGGCAGCTAGGGATGCGAAAAATCCATCTTGTTTAGCTAAAATTATATAATCTTGAACCTCATAGAACTTCATTTCTTGTATAGCAAAAACTGGATTAACCTGTGCGTCAATTTGCTTTAATTGTAGTCCTGAATAAACTTCGGTATAAGACATAGGTGTAGGATTTGCGCTATATGCTTGGTAAGAAGAAACGATTAGGGGAGATGCCATGGTTCTAATCTTTACTCCTCTAAAATCTTGGGGAGATCTTATTACCTTATCAGCAGTCCAAGCGTTGAAGCCTTCGTAAAACCAATCCAATATATATAAATCTTCTTCTAAATTTATCTCATTTAACATCTCTATGGCTTTACTGGTTCTAAGTAATTCTTTTATGTCTTCCTTTTTTTCAGGCATTAGGAAATGATTATAGAAAATATTATTTTCAGGAATGGTTGTAGCTGTTGTACCAGGATTTAAGATACAAAATTGTAAGAGTCCGCCTTGGGTAAATTCCAAATAATCTGTAACTTCTCCAATTTCACCAGCACGATAAATTTCTACCGTAATCTTTCCATTTGATTTTTCTTCTACTAATCTCTTAAATTCGTGGGAGTAGATGTCTTGAATGGAGCCAGGAGTCTCTTCATGCCCGAATCGCCATACTATAGTATCGCCCCCAATTGCCCCTCTTTGACAACCTACGAAAAGCATAAGAGACAGTAATATTATTAAAATAAGTAGTAATTTGTTTTTCATATCTGCCTCCTAAAACAGTAAATCTCTTGAAAACAGTGCTATCTGCGGGAACATAATCATAAGTATACTTGTGATGAAATACATCACGAAATACGGTAAGATTTTTCTAATTACAGTCATATATGACTTGTGAAACACAGCAGAAGCTGTAAATATATTACAACCAAATGGCGGTGTAACCGATCCGATTGCACATTGTGCTGTTACTATAATTCCCAAGTGAATAGGGTCTATT
>JAAZCH010000355.1 GCA_012513395.1 Tissierellia bacterium | reverse complement strand
TTATTTAAGACCATTATTTTTAATTACGTTTTGATACCAGTAGAAACTATCTTTCTTATAACGTTTTAAATCTTTTAAATCAAAATCTTCTCTATTTACATATATAAATCCATAACGTTTTCTTAAACCTTGATGAGTACTAATTAAATCAATAGCACTCCAAGGGCAATAGCCTATTACTTTTACACCTTCATCTATAGCTTCTTCTAGAAATTCAATATGATTATTTAGATATTCAATTCTATAATCATCATGTATGCTTCCATCTTCTTCTAATACATCAAGTCCACCAAGACCATTTTCTGTAATAACTAATGGTTTATTGTATCTTTCATATATTCTATGTAGTGTTGTTTTAAATCCAAGTGGATCTACTTGCCAACCAAACTCAGTAAAGCCTAAATTTGGATTAGCTACTCCCATATAATATCCTTCTTGTCCATTTGCAGTTTGTTGATCTCCCTCTACAGCTTCAATTTCAGAATCCTTTTTATATGCTTTTACTGTACCGGTATTATAGTAATTTAATGCAATAAAGTCACATTCTGCTAAGGCTAGTTCTTCCAAATCTCCTTCTTCCATTTTTGGTATTGCATCTTCTTTTTCTAGCATATTCCATACAATATGATTATATCTACCAAATACTGCCATATCTAAATATAGCCAGTTTCTTATAGATTCAAAAGTATCTGCTGCTTCAACATCTTCTGGTTTTGGTGAATATGGATAAACAGCTGAAATGTTTGGAGCAGGACCAATTTTACCATTATTATATTTAGCATGGTAATTATTCATTACTCTTGCTTGAGCTAAAAGCATATGATGATTTTCTTGATATAATTCTTTAAGTGTTCTTACTCCAGTACCTACAGCAGACCCATGTAGAATCATCATGTTTTGTTCATTTATAGTCAACCAGTATTTTACTCTGTCTGCATAATTCTCAAATAAGATATCACAATATCTTACAAAAGCATCAATTGTATTTCGGTTTGCCCAACCACCTTTTTTATCTAAAGCATCTGGTAAATCAAAATGATATACAGTTACAAAAGGTTCAATTTCATTTTTAACTAATTCATTTATTAAATTATTATAAAATTCTATTCCTTTAGGATTAATTTCTCCATCTCCATCAGGAATAATTCTTGTCCAAGCAATACTGAATCTATAAGTCTTTAAACCTAGTTCCTTAAATAGGGCTACATCTTCTTTATAATGATTATAATGATCTGTAGCGACTTTAAAATCGCTTGTATTTTCAGGTATTTCTTTTACATCTTGTACTGAAGGTCCTTTTCCATCTTGGTTGTAACCTCCTTCAACTTGGTATGCTGATGTACTAGCACCCCATAAAAAATCTTTTGGAAATTTATTCATATTAAGTATCCTTTCTAATAAAAAAGCCAAGAGAAATTTCTTGGCTTATACTTTAAATTAATTATTAAGTAACAGATTTTATTATTCTGTTGGTTCTCCTAATTCTAATTGGTAAGCCTTGTTATCTTCTAATTTGAAGAATGGGAAG
>JAAZCH010000354.1 GCA_012513395.1 Tissierellia bacterium | reverse complement strand
AGCAGATCCTATACATGACATTATAAATCCCCAACGACTAGCAAATTGTTCTCTATTATTTGTTTCCCCCATAATAGTTCTCCTTTAGGATTTTAATGTTTAATTTTAATTTTTAGTTCTTTCTAATTTAATCTTCAATCGGTTCTAATTTAGCTTGGAAGTGTCTCAAAATTGGAGGCTCCCAAGTTATTCTATAACCTCTCTTGATTTCGTGTGCTCGTTCTTTTATAGCAATAAGTGCGTCTGCTATGATGTCTAAGTGAGCTTGTGTGTAAACTCTTCTTGGTATTGCAAGTCTAGTGAAGTCGAAGTCTGCTTCTAGTTGCTTACCTGTATCTGGGTCGTTTCCTAACATATATGATCCAATTTCTGAAGTTCTAATCCCAGCTTCTTTATAAAGTTCTATTCCTAATATTTGTCCTGGAAATTCATAGTAAGGAATATTGGGGAACATGGATCTTGCGTCTAGGAATACTCCGTGTCCGCCTACTGGAGATTGATACGCTATACCTGCATCATCTAGCCTAGAAGCTAGATATTCCATTTGGCCGATTCTATACGCCAAAAAGTCATCGTCTGTTCCTTCATAAAGACCTATTGCTAAAGCCTCTAAGTCTCTACCATTTAATCCTCCGTAAGTAGTAAATCCTTCAAAGGAAATACAATTTGCCTTTACTGGTAAGATTAATTCTGAATCAGGATCTTTTATGCCTAATAGCCCGCCCATGTTTACTATGGTGTCTTTTTTCGCTGACATAGTAAATGCATCGGCATAACTAAACATTTCTCTTACAATTTCTTTTATGGTTTTATCTGCATATCCTTCTTCATCTCTTTTGATGAAGTAAGCATTTTCTGCATATCTTGCTGCGTCAATATCGTAGAAGATATTATATTTTTTACAAATTTCAGAAACTTCTCTTAAATTCGCCATGGAAACAGGTTGTCCACCTGCAGAGTTATTGGTTATAGTCATAACTACCATTCCAATATTTTCTGGGCCTTTTTCTAGAATAATCTCCTCTAATTTCTTAACGTCCATATTACCTTTGAATTTTACTCTCAAAGTTGGATCCTTTGCTTCTTCTATTACACAATCAATTGCTCTAGCTCCTGCTAATTCTACGTGAGCTCTTGTGGTATCGAAGAACATATTAGATATTGCAAATTTACCCTTTTCTAAAATTATTGGAAATAGTACTTTTTCTGCTGCACGACCTTGATGTACTGGTTGGAAGAATCCATATCCAAAGATATCTTCTGCTGCTTCTAGAAGTTTAAAGTAACTAGATCCTCCTGCATAGGCTTCATCTCCTACCATCATGCCTGACCATTGGTCAGAACTCATAGCATTAGTTCCTGAGTCTGTAGTCAAGTCTATGTAGACTTCTGAGCTTTTCAAGCTAAACATATTGTAATTTGCTCGCTTAATCGCTTCTTCTCTTTCTTCTCTTGTTAACATCTTAATTGGTTCTACCATCTTGATTCTGAACGGTTCTGGTACATATTTAATTGCCATAATAACCTCCTAATCTAATTTGTGCAATCGCTTTCATATAATAATTATTATATCAATACAAATAATTTCTTGCAAGTATTTTCTCAATTTTTACTAAGACATTACATTTTTTTACTTTATTGCACATTTTGCAATTTATTTATCATGTTCAAAAACTAGAATTCTCATTTACATATTTTTATTAAGAATATTCTCGCAATTTTCGTGAATTTTAAGTTTTTTTGTGTATATTTTCTAATTTAGGATATAATATTATTAGTTTATTTTTTAAAAAGGTGGTGTGGAACACTTGAGATTAGAATTGAGAGAACATTATGTGAAGTTAGTCAATTTTTTAGGACTAGTAATAGGACCTAGCTACGAAATTGCACTTCACGATTTAAGCATGGGAGATGATTCTATAATAGCCATAGCAAATGGACACGTTACGAATAGAACTATTGGCTCACCTTTGACTCCTCTCATTATGGAATATATTTCTGATGAGAGATACAAAACAGAAGATTATGATGTAAATTATTATTCAGTTTCCATGAAAAATAAAATACTTAGAAGTTCGACAATTTATATAAAAGATCGGGGAAAGTTAGTAGGATTATTGTGCGTTACTTTTGATGATTCTAAATTTAAAGATGTAAGCAATGCTGTTATGAGCTTGTGCCATCCTGATGAGTTGATTAAAGGTTTTAGTTTTGAGAGAATAGATGATTTATCCTTAAACCAAGATACTGAAATTGTAAGCACTAATATAGAAGAACTTGTTCATGAAACGATTAACTCCATTGTAAAAAGAAGTAATTTATCAATAGATAGATTGAAGAAAAAAGATAGACTTTATATTGTAACTGAATTGAAAAAACGCGGGATTTTTTCTTTAAAAAATGCAATCACTGAAGTTGCAAAAAAACTAGATGTTAGCGAAGCTACCGCTTATAGATATTTAAATGAATTGGAAAAAAATAATCTATAAGCTAAGTCCTTGATTTTGTATGTATTAAAGCCCAGCGTCTTTAGAAGCTGGGCTTTAGTTATGCTATTACGAATTGTTTTTCTCATATTCTGCTAAATGTTTTTTTGCTAAACGTAAAAATTCTTTTATAACTTTTATTCTAGCAAAGTTCTTATTATTTCCTTCTACAATAATCCATGGAGCAAAATCTACATTTGTTCTGTCTAGCATTTCGTTCATGGCTTCAATATATTCATCCCATTTATCTCTATTTCGCCAATCTTCGTCAGTGATTTTATATTGTTTATCAGGTTCTATTTCCCTATCTTCAAATCTTTCTAGCTGAGTGTCTTTGTCTATTGCTACAAAAAACTTGATTACTAATCCTCCATGGGAATAAATTTGCCTTTCCATCTCTAGCATTTCACCATAAGCTCGTTCCCATTCCCTTAAGGTGGCGAATCCTTCCACTCTTTCTACCATAACCCTACCATACCAAGACCTAGAAAAAATGGAGGCATATCCATCTTTTGGAATTTTTGTATAAAATCTCCACAAATAATTCCTAGCATTTTCTCCTTCATTAGGCGCAGATATGGCATGTACTTTATAAAGTCTTGGGTCCACATGGCGAATCAGCCTACTTATGGCTCCATCTTTCCCTGCTGCATCCACACCTTCAAAAACTAGTACAATCGGGATACTGCGATTGTGATATTTTATGAATATTTCAGAAACTTCCCTTTGGAGATTTTCTAATTGGGAGTAATCTTCAGCTAAAATATTTTTTCCCAAATTGATATTGTCTAAAATTTTCTTATCAGCTACATAATCCCTGTGAATTCTAATTCCATTTTCCCTTTGGGTAGCTACTCTTTCGATTCCCTTTTGAACCTCTTCAATCACCACTCCCAAGGCCTCCTTGGAAGCAGCTTTTTTATCGTCAGAGTTAATTATATGCCATGGTGCATACTTAAAATTCGTTAACTGTAAAATATGCTCAAAGTGCTTTCTATAACTTTTATAATTCTCATTTTGATCTATATCATGAACATCGATGTAAAATGATCTTAGCTCAGAATTTTTCATTTCATTGATTCTATCTTTTTGAACTTCCTTAGAAACATCCAAAAAGAATTTTAATATTATAGTTTTGTCGTCGTATAAAATCTTTTCAATACCTTTAATCGAATCTATCTTTTTACTAAGCTCTCTTCCATCGATATTTATATTGTCCATAAGCTCATAATAAAAAGATCTATCGAAGACTTTTACGTGTCCTTTTTTCGGAGTATATATCCAGAATTTTCTCATAAAAGGATACTCCAAATCCTCTCCAGAAATTCTTTCAAATACTTCAACATCATAAAATTTAGGATTTAATTCTCTAACCAAATCATTGATTACATAGCCTTTTCCACTGGACTCCCAGCCATCTACAATAATCAATATAGGGATATCCATGGATTCACAAATTCTTTGCAATCTCGCAAATCTCTCCCCCAATTCTGAAACTTTAAAGTCTTGAAATAATTTTCTTCTATTTAAATTTAATTCATCCAACATATCTTCACCCCATTATTTAATTTATTTTACCTCATTTGACTTAGTAAATCTATGTAATTATAATGTAATAGGAGGTAAGAAATGAAAAAACATTTAAATAAAATCATCTTCGCTCTAGGGATATGTGGAGTAATAAATGGGATTTCCAGAGGCGAGGCTCTTATAGTTTTGCAAAAAGCAATAAATATCTGCTTGGAGTGTATAGGAATTGGATAATAGATTTTCAAAAAGGAATATGATTCAAGCTCTAGGCGCCCTGGCATTTAACGGTAACCTAAAGGGTTTTGTAGAAGGAAAAATTTACACAGGAAGCTCCAAAACCTTGTGCGTTCCTGTACTTAACTGCTATTCCTGTCCAGGTGCCATCGGCTCATGTCCCATAGGAGCTATGCAAAGTGTTTCCAATACTCCCAAATTTAATATTTCCCATTATGTTTTGGGATTATTAGTTCTATTTGGCGTGACGGCTGGGAGATTTTACTGTGGTTACTTATGCCCCTTTGGATTTTTTCAAGATTTATTATACAAAATTAAAGCTAAAAAAATAAAACATGGAAGAATCTCTAATATCATGAAGTATCTAAAATACATAATTTTATTAGTCTTTGTGTTTATACTTCCTGTAGTTACAAAAGACGTATTGGGAATGTCTGACCCACTTTTTTGCAAATACATATGTCCATCAGGAACTATTTTTGCAGGATTGCCATTAATAGGTTTAAATCCACTGCTACAAGACGCATTGGGCGGTCTATTTATCTGGAAATTGTCTTTGGCAATTTTTATAGTTGTTTTAAGTGTAGTATTATTTAGACCATTTTGTAGATTTTTATGTCCCCTTGGAGCATTTTACGCAATATTTAATGGAATTAGTTTTTATAAATTTGAAATCAATCACAATTGCATTAGTTGCGGTAAGTGCAAAGAAGCCTGTGGCTACGATATATATACGAAAGAAAATCCCAATTCTCCAGAGTGCATAAGATGCGACGAATGTATAAAGATTTGCCCCGTTAATGCCATTGATAAGGAGTTTTTAGGTAAAAAATTGTAATGTATATTAAGGTAGTAGTGGACATTTGACCGCTAATATAATTTCAATAAGGAAATGTAGCCGTTGCATTTTATGCGACTTTAAACTTGTCATTGCTATTTGATTTAACCTCATATATAAGATAATAAAAGCCTAGCATATTGACGACGCTAGGCTTTAAACGGTATACATGTCCGCCACTACAATAGTAACTCTTTCAATAATTCCTCTTCACTTAAGACTAAATAATCAGAATTTTCATATTCTATATTCTTATTCTCATCCAATTCATAATTGAAATATTCTTCTCCGGATTTTCTATCTGAATTGAAAATTACATTGTCTTTCCCAAAGATGTTATTCCTAACTTCCATATAACTTCCTTCATCAAAATCCTTAACTTCCACATCTCTAAGGGAAACATACGGATCTGTTATGGTGTCTAGATATCGTTCAAATTGATTGCTAGTTTTAAAATAGCTGTCTTTTACATTTCCCAATTCAAAATCAGTATTTACACCTTTAATAACTGCAGGATGGATTTCCATTCTCGGTTCGCCTAAAATCTTGTCCAAGTATCCTATGGCAGTCTCATTTATATAGAAGGTTTCTGTAGCTTCTGCTATATAAAGCTGGTCCTTGCCATTTACATTTACAAATCCAATATCCAAATACAAGCCCAAATCACCCATTCCATAATATCCAGAAGTATATTTATAAATAGGATCCGCCATATCTTTGTCTGCGTAATACGAGTACACCAAAACTGTGTTTTCTTCACCTTCAATTACGGGATGATAAATTAATAAAATCATCTCGTCTATACCATCTTCATCTAGGTCTTTTAAAAAAGCTTTTCTCAATACAAAGGCTGGAATTTCTTCTGGATTTTCTGAATAGGCATAAGTTTCATATTGTTTCTCATAAAAAGTTTTCAGTTTAATGTATTCTTCGTAATATCTCTTTTTATAATTTTCAATATCATCTCTTCCTGTCCAATCAAAGGTGATCCCCTTGTTAAGTCCTGCCTGTGCCTTTTTATCAAAATAACTAATTACTTCATCGATATTTTCAATATCTCCTACTTCGTATATCTTCTTAGGAATATCCAACTCCTCTGCTTCTTCTTTTTTATCATCAGGTTTTATATCCACTTCAGGTTTTTGAGTTTCTTCTTCTACAACTTCAGTAAGCACATCTTCATCCTTGTTATTGCAACTGATGAGAGTAAATCCCAAAAGGAATATCAACGCTATTAATATTATATTCTTTTTATTTTTCATAGCTTTCTCCTTTCTTTATTTTACTTATACCCAAAGCGATTCCTATAATTTTAAAAATTTAGCGAAAGAAAAAATCACCTCGTTAAGAAGTGATTCAAAATGTTGACAATAGTCTCCATATCATCCTTTTTCGAGTACCCTCGGGCCGGCGGGCCATATACGCTCGAAAAAGAATGATATTACGACCTTTATAAAGTATTTGTCATAAATTTAAGTCGCCTCGTAATGAAGTGATTTTGTAAATATTATTTTGTGTTCATAATATCCCCAAGATCGATTAGGACTTTCCATCTCTCGTCCTTGCCATTTCCAAGTCTCTCAAACTCATGTCCATTTCCAGCTTCCATAATTTGGTAATAAGCCCAATGAGTTTCGTCTAAGTCTGTATAGCTTTCTAATAGAGCTTTCTTAGCGTCGATATATTCCTTGTCAGGATATCTAATTTGCATTTTGTTAGCTATTGTAACGGATTCGCTTCTTGTGATTTCATTTTCAGGTTTGAAAGTTCCATCTTCGTATCCTTCAATCCATCCTTCCCTTACAAGTTTATTGATATCTCCATAAGCCCAGTAGTTAGAATCTACATCCGTGAAGCTTCCAGCCCCAGCATTTTCTACTTGAGAAACTTTTGCAGCGATAGATGCGAATTCTGCTCTCGTTATAGGTTGGTTAGGTTTAAAGTTGCCATCTGGATAACCTTTTATGAAACCGTATTTAGTCATATAACCCACGACTTTAGCATACCAATCATTAGGATTAATATCAGTAAATTCACCATCATAAACATAATCAGAATCTACACCGTTGAAAAGTATTCTATTAAACATCGCTGTCGCTTCTGCTCTTGTCATATTTCCATTTGGTAAAAATGTCCCATTAGGATAACCAAACATATATTTAAAATGCCTGTCGGACTTCAAGACAGTTTCAAAATAATGATTATAATCGAATATGAATGGTATCAATGGATTGTAATCAGGCTTAACCTCAGGTTTAACTTTCAACTTCCACTGAGCATAAACAGTAATATCCCTATCTACAATCGTATCCTTTGTGAACACAAATCCAGTACCATCAGCCTTCGTGTTCCAACCTATGAATTCATAATCAGAATAATTTGGATTACCTGGCATCTTATCCCCTACAGTATTTTCATTAGCACCTAAAGCTACAACTGCGTGGATTTGATTAGAGCTATCCCCATATTGGGTAGTATTCTTATCGAAGATTACTTTAGGGTGTTTTGGTATAGGGGGAGTATCTTTCTTTGTGAATGTCCACGTTCCTACAAAGTTTACATCAGCTTTATTTATGGTAGCTTCTTCTGGATTCCAACCATCAAATGTCCAGGTACCGTCTGCTACTGTTACTGTTGTTTGGTTTATTACTGCAGGTGTTACTACAGCTCCATCAGCTAAACCTTCTTTGTCCATAGGTAGCAACACTTTTACCTCATCTGGTAAATCTTTTCCTACTGTACCACTTACAAATGTGTGTGTTGCTTTATATATTCCTTCCCAAATAGCATAAACTATAATATCTTCTGTGACTTCAGTGGTTCCAGTAAATACTTCACCAGTTCCATCTGCCTTTGTATTCCATCCTTTGAAAGTATAAATTTTCCCATCTTTTTCAAAAGTTGGATTTTCTGGCATATTTCCGCCAACAGTCATTTCAGTTTCTTTAAGCTCAACAGTTGCATGAGATTGTGATTCTGTATCACCATATTGTTCAGTGTTTTTATCAAAGGTAACTGTTTTTGTCAAAGGCAGTCTAAAGTCAATTTTTACTATATTGCTATTTACTTCTTCTATCTCCGTTGGTGGAATTGTTTTTGCACTTCCTTTTACTAGACCACTAATTATGATTGGATCCGCTTCATCATTTGCTATTGCATTTGCATCTTCGGCTTTAATTCTTACGTAACTATTATCATTTTGAATAAAATTCCATGACATATCCGACATAATTTGTTCAGGGGTTGCAGATATCTTATTACCAAATGAGTCATATCCAACTCTTATTCTACACCTTAACACATATTCATATAGTCTAACTTTTTCTCCAGCAGTGTTCGTTAAATACGTATTAAATGTAAATGATGTTTCTGGATTATCTTTTTTTATATTGTTTAATATGTGCTCCGGTGGGTCTATTAAAAGATTACGTGCTGTTCCATCTGGAATTGGATTTTCATTCGCATCTACTAATGCCATTACATATAATGGTCGAAAGTTGTAACTTTTAAACACAGCAGTTATTTGGTCTGAAACTTCCAATCGCTCATCTAATTTCAAGTGCAAATCTACGTAAGTAGCTTTTGGTTTGTTATGTCTCAAGGTGGTCCAATCTGATCCATTGTCCAGTGCTCCCACCCAAGGATTATTATAAACAGCTATAGCAATTTTAGGATTCATTGTAAAATTTGAAGTTGCATAGAGGTCATAATAATCTTTACCGTCTACAATAGCTTTGGTATATCTTTCTGCAAGGGGTTCTAAACTAGGCTGGATGTCTATTACTGTATTAAGTACAGTTTGCTCTCCTGTCAATGCTTTATTTAAATCTAGTGAGTTACCTTCATTAATTAGTCCAAAATCATCAATACTAATATACACAGCATATAATCTCCCTCCAATAGTCCCATCTGGAAACACTTCAGAAATTTTTGCTGTTTGTTGATAAAATTTTGCAGTTTTGTCAACTCCAAAATTATCTTTGTCTGACCAACCTAAAAAATACATTGTTAAGCCAATTTTGGCCGGTAACCCTCTAAGACCTAAAACCTCATCAGGATTTGTTATAGTAACCGTTTCATTTGCAGCTCCTCCTGCTGTCTTATTAAAAGTTACCGTTGCACTATAGTCAGCTGCAAATATACTTGTCGGTACCATGGTCAATACCATGGCTACCAACAATATTATCGATACAATTCTTTTTTCATTTTCTCCCTCCTAATTATATCCCACTACTGCGAATCTGAATTCTAATCCGTTTAGTTTTATCCAGTCTTCGTCTATTCCATTAGCTAGTCTTTCGAAGTCGTGTCCGTGGGTGGCTTCCATAATATTGAAATACGCCCAGTGGGATTCTCTCAAATCTTTGAAATCTAGTAATAAAACTTTGTTTTCTATTACAAATCCTTCGTCTGCTTTTCTGTTTAACATTCTATTTGTAATCGTCACTACTTCTGCTCTTGTGATGTTTTTATCCGGTTCGAATGTTCCGTCTGGATATCCTCCTACCCAGCCCTTTGTCGCTGCTGAATCTATAAATTTATATGCCCAGTGACTTTCCAATACATCTGAAAATCTTTGGCTGTTGCTAGAAGATAGTTTATCGAATCTGGATGCCATGGTTGCGAACTCTGCTCTGGAAATCGGTGAATTTGGTTTGAATGTGCCATCTTCATAGCCTTCTATAATATTTTTTTCAACCATAAACCCAATGGCTTCGTAGTACCAATCTCCTTCTTTTACGTCAGGGAAATTGATATTGTAAGTTCTGTATCCATCCGGATAGTCTTTTAAAAGTCTAGCGAACATCGCTGTCGCTTCTGCCCTAGTCATATTTCCTTCTGGTTGGAAGGTCATATCTGGATAGCCAAACATATAGGCCCAGTGGTCTTGCTTATTGAGTAGTCCATGATCAGATACTGGCATTGGAGAAAATATAAAATCAATCACACTAGGAGATAATTCTGGTGCAGGAGTAGGTTTTGGCTCAGGCTTTATAGCTTCAAAAAATCTCCATTTGCCTATGAATTTAATATCCCTATCTACTATTTTTTGAGATAATGGTTCCCAACCGACGAATACCCAAGTCCCATCTGCTACAACTACATTTCCTATTGCTATAGGAGTTATAACCGTTCCAGATTTTTCAAGGTGAATTCTAGGCAATTTGTCCCAAACCTCTTTTGGCAGAATCTTACTAGGAGTTATACTTTCAAAATCGTAATCCACTTTATATTTATTAGGAATAGGTGCATCTTTTTTTACAAATTCCCAAGTTCCTAGGAAATTTGTGTCATCAACAACAACTTTTCTTTCAGGATTCCAGGATATAAATTTCCACTCACCTTCTGGAACAGCTATATTTTTTGGAATGTCAGGACTTATTTCAGTTTCTGTACTTACAGTAATATTTTGTGGTAATTGATCTATAACTTCTTTTGGAAGCTCGCCCCCGTTTTTGTCTACAAATTCATATGTCACATTAATATCTACAGGTGTTGGATCTTCTTTTTTTGTAAATTTCCACGTTCCAATAAATTCTTCATCTTTGTCTGATATTGTGACACTTTCTTTATCCCAGCTAACAAAGCTCCACGTACCTTCTGTTGTTGTTACATTTGTGAATTCTGTTTTTCCTGGTGTTACAACACCATCTTTTTTCTTTCCTGTTATATCTGCTGGTAATTGATCCATAACTCCTACTGGTAATGGATTTTCTTCCGTTCCACCTGTGAATTTATGAGTGACTTTATATGTTGGAGCTGGTTCAAATTTCCACGTTCCAATAAATTCTTCATCTTTGTCTGTTATTGTGACACTTTCTTTATCCCAACTAACAAAGCTCCATGCACCTTCTGTTGTCGGTACATCTGTAAAGTCTGCTTTTAATTTTCCTGGTGTTACAACATCATCTTTTTTCTTTCCTGTTATATCTTCTGGTAATTGATCCATAACTCCTGCTGGTAAAGGATTTTCCTCTGTCCCACCTGTAAATTTATGAGTTATTGTATATGTTGGTGTAAATATCCATGTTCCAATAAAGTTTACATCCGCTCCATCTATTACAGCCTCTGTCGGATTCCATACTTGAAATGTCCATGTCCCGTCTACTACTTCTACTTCTGTAGTAGTTAAATATGTTGGTGTTACTTCCGCTCCATCTGCTAAGTTTTCTTGATTAGCTGGTAATAAATTTAAAACACTTTGTGGTAATTCTTTTCCTTCTGTACCACTTACAAAAGTGTGTGTTACCAAAAAACCTCCTTCTCTATTTGTGACTATAAATCCTTCTTTATCATTGCCAGTTATAATAGTTGTAAATCCTTCTATAGCAAACTCAGATAGAGTATATACAATTTCAATACCATCATATTTGCCTGAGGTCTCATTCCAAACAACGCCATATTTCTTTAAAAGTTCTGGTTCTTCACCAAATTTAACTTTCCAATCATTATCGGCATTAGCTGTTCTTGTGATTGTATTTGTATTGCTTGAATTTTCTAAAACTAAAACAATTTCTGATTTTTTATCCTCACTTAGTGGTTCTCCACCTTTATCTTCCCATAATTTCGTCGCTTCAACATTTATATTTGGTGTCCAGCCTGCATAAACATTTTTTATGTTAGGATTTAAAACTGATGTTATTTCTCCATCTTCTTTAACAAAATGATGTTTTTCATGATAAAAGATATCTTCGCCATCCAATGCACCCAAATCTTTATCTTCTCCATGGTTAGCATTTATATACCAACCGATAAATGAATATCTTTCTCTTGTGGGTTCTTCGTCAGCTGGTATAAATTGTACTGGATTAGTATAAGGAGTTATTCCAGAATATACTTCATAAGTTTTTTCAAATATATCTGGTTCTGTTCCAAATGTTCCGCCATTTGGATAATATGCCAGTTTCACTCTTTGTCCAAGTACGATATTTTTGCTTACTGGTTCTAGTACATAATCCCACTTGCCTATACTTGTATGATCACTCCATTTAGCAATTGTTTTATTAATTAATGGATTTGTAGAAAGTTCATCTTTACTCAGATAATGTATCTTTTTTGCATCTTCTGCAGTTGGCTCATAAGTTCCATCACCCGAAGCCACAACATACCCTACTTTTCTATAAGCTTTTTCAGGAAAATTCCCTTCATTTTGTTCAACTTCACTAATCGATACATTGAAAAAAGTTGTAGGCGAACCTGTAAGGATTATTTTAGACTGTCCATCTATAACTCGAATATCTTTAGTAGCATTTACACTAGAAAAAGATGCTTTAGGTGTTATAATGACGTCTTTTTCTGCATAGATATTAACTCCGCCGTACTCTCCCTTTTTATCGGGATGTGGATTTACATGCAACAAAGCATCCCCAACAAAGCTTCCATATACAAGTCCTTTATCTACTGTAAGTTTGCCATTATTATAAATTGCTCCGCCTAGCTTAAGTGCAACTCCACCAGTTATAGACGAAGCTATACTAGTTTCACTTGTTATTAAAGTAGTACCAGCATTGTAAATCAGACCACCTTCATAGGATAATCCATTGGAAATTTTCGTTTCATCAAGTGTCAACGTATTTCCAGGTCCTACATATATCGCTCCGCCTCCTTGGGCTTCGCCCCATGCTAATGTTTGGGTATTAGTAATCGTAGATTTTTTAATCGTCACGTTTGCAGAGGATGGTTCATAATTAGTACCTAGTTCATTTGGATATATTAATTCGTTTTTTCTTGTGCCTATGGATATAGCGCCACCAGTGTCCGATGATGAAAGATTTTCAAATGTACATTCTTCTATTAGATGTGTACCCGCAATACCTGTTTCATATGCTATCGCACCGCCAAAACTTGCAATTTCATATCCATTCGCTAATGGATTGTTCATATCATACGGTGGCTTTTCTCCTGTAAATTTAGAATCTTTTATAATTGTTTTATTCTTTTCAGCATCTGAGCCAACTATATCAATAAATCCACCCGCAAAAGTCACCTTTCCACTTCCTGTTGATATAAAAGTTCCCCATGAAACAGTTAAATTAGTATTCTCTGCACAAATTCCCCCGCCAGAAACTCCATATGCATCGCCTAAGTTATTTATATTAAATGTGCAACCAGTTACAGTAGCAACTCCACCTAAAGTTCTAATGCCACCACCTGTATTAAAAGGTTTTCCTATATTAAAAGTAGTATTTGTTACAGTAAGTGTAGGTTCTCCTCCGCCTAACTCTAGTTTATTCTGGAAATGAATTGCTCCACCTGTATTATGTGGTGCTGATGCCGCGTAACATGCATTTCCTGTAAAGGTGGAGTTCGTAACTGTCAAAGATTTTGTTTCATCTCCACCAAAAAATATTGCTCCTCCTTGTCCCCCTTCTGCTGATTTGTTATCTAAAAAATTTGTTTCGTTTTTTATTGTTAGATTGCTATCAAATGAATAAATCCCACCACCATTTGGTAATCCTCCAGATATATCTGTTTTCGATATTCCATTTTTAACTGTAGAATTATCCAATGTAATATTAGAATCTTTTGTAGCCCATATTATGCTAGATTTTTTATTTCCGTCTAATATTATATTATTAAATGTTACAGTTGAATTTTTAATATCAAACATTTGAAGCATGTTTTCGTTAGCATTCGTAATTGTAAATCCACCGCCATTAATAACAATGGTTTTATTTTCAATTTTAATTGATTCTGATAAAGTAAAATTTGAACCTATTGTTATTTCAGTTTCCCCTGCTTCAATAGCTGCTTTTAATTCTGCAGAATCATTTACATTAGCCGCTGCCATTGCTGTATCCCTATGTATAAATGGACTAAATAAAATTAATAAAGCCATTATTATTACAGCAAATACACTTTTCTTCCTTCGCATATCTTTCCTCCACAATAATTTTGTATTAATAACATATATTTACAGTATACTAAAAAATTATTGTGATAACAATTATAATAATGATATTTTACATATGTTTTATCACAAAAAAATCACTCTTCTTAAGAAGCGATTTCTATATTTAAATTTCTGATTTTAAAGTAGTATCAGCGAAATTTCAACAAATAGATATTTAATTTTATATCTATTTAATCTTATAACTTTACTTTCCGTGATTCAAAAAATATCATACTATTAACTATCTATTATTAGAAAATAAAATCTGTAATTCTTTTTACTATATTCAGTTCTCTCGTTAATCTTTTTAACAGTCCAAGTTGACTTATCTGAGTCAATATAATCATCAACTATTTTATAGGCATTAAAAATTGACTGTTTTTGTACCTTTTCTTACCTATAACCGAATTTTGTATTTTTGTT
>JAAZCH010000353.1 GCA_012513395.1 Tissierellia bacterium | reverse complement strand
CGTTGGAATTGCTCTATCCTCGATGATAAAAAATAAATCCCTTAAAGGGACGGAAATTAAATTGTAGGCAATCTCGTTATGAAGCCCTTGAGGTAGATTGATGATAAAAAATAAATCCCTTAAAGGGACGGAAATAAATGCTCTCCATAATATCCACTCCAACCGCCTTTACCTATTAGATGATAAAAAATAAATCCCTTAAAGGGACGGAAATTATTATACGGATTTAGTCAATCATATAATAGATTTAAACAAGATGATAAAAAATAAATCCCTTAAAGGGACGGAAACAAATATCTTGCACGCTCCCTATTATTTTCTTGCAACCTTTTGATGATAAAAAAACCCCTTAAAGGGGCTAATAAGGTGAGATCCAGATATTTTTTTCTTATTGGAGAAATATGATATTAATTTAGAAAGGAGAGTAAATCATTGATAATTTATATAACTACTCAAGGCAGCAGATTGTCTCTGGATGAGGGGCGGGTAAATATTTCGCAGCCTGAGGGTATGACCAGATCAATTCCAAAAGAACAAATTGAATCAATTAGCATTTTTGGAAAAGTTCAAATTACTTCAGATGTTATAAATCATTGTTTAAGCAGAGGTATACCTATTAACTATTTTTCTGGGAGAGGAAAATATTTCGGAAGAACTTATACAACTAGCCATTCTGATATTTATAGACTTAAACAACAAATTAAGCTTAGTGAAAATGAAGATTTTGCTTTAGAATTATCAAAAAATATAGTAAGTGCAAAAGTAAATAATCAAATAACATTACTTCGTAGGTATGAAAAAACTAGAAATAATTTAACGGATATTATTAAAGAAATGAGCATTGTTTCTAGAAAGATAAAATCTGCAAATAATTTATCAGAATTAAGAGGGTTTGAAGGATATATTGCTAGATTATATTTTGGGGGAATATCTAAGTGCATAAATCCTATTTTTGAATTTAAAGGAAGAAACAGGCAGCCTCCAAAAGATCCATTTAATTCGTTAATAAGTTTAGGATATACTATTTTGTTAAACGAAATAGTTGGTAATCTAGAAGCTGTAGGACTAAATCCTTTTTGCGGATTTTTGCATGAAGATCGTGAAAGGCATCCCACATTGGCAAGTGATTTAATTGAGGAATTTCGTACACCATTAGTTGATAGTTTGGCTTTAAATTTGTGTAATAATAAATTGAAGGAAGAAGATTTCTACAAAGAAGATGAGGCGGTATTCTTGGAAAAAGAAACTTTAAAGATATATTTGGAAGAACTTGAAAACAAGATGAATATTTCACAAAATTATAGACAAGATGATAGTCCTAGTACTTTCAGAAGAACTATAGGGCTTCAATGTAGGGATTTAGTAAGAGCGATAAAAGAGGAGGATCCGAGTCAATATAAACCATTATGGACAAGATGAGAGATACATTTTTGATAGAGGAAGCTTATAGTGCAAAGGGAGAGCGTCAATATTTATTTTTGATAATATATGACATTGTAGATAATAGAAGAAGAAACAAAGTCTTTAAATTGATGAAGAGCTATGGATTTTCCGTTCAAAAATCTTCATTTGAAGCATACTTAACATTAAAACAACTTAGAATTCTAGAGTCGAAGTTAAATAGGCTAATAGATCGAAGTTGTGATAATATTAGAATATATCAGATGAACAATTTAAATAAAGTTTATAACTATGGCATAATTAATCAAAATGCTTATACGCATTTACTAATATTATAAATTAAAAATTTGGGGTGATTATTATTAAAACTATTTTATTTTCCTGTATCGGTAATACCGATCCAATCAATTTGAATAATTATTGTGATGGACCTATGCTCCATATAGCAAGACATTACAAGCCTGATATGATTTATCTTTATTTATCAAAAAAAATGCTAGATACTCATAATGAAAAGAACATATACATTTCATATCTAAAGGATTTAGAAAAAGATATCAATAAGAGAATAGACGTTAAAATTATTGGTAGGGAAGATCTTACAGATCCTAGTGATTTTGAGAAGTTTTACGTGGACTTTCGCAATCTGATAGAAAACATACATTATGAAAATCCAGAATCAAAGATACTATTAAATGTATCGTCGGGAACTCCTGCTATGAAGTCCACACTTCAGGTATTGTCTGCATTTTTCCCATTTGAAACTTTTCCTATACAGGTTAAGACTCCTAAAGTAGATACACATTATACACCAATTGAAGAGTCTGAAGCTGATTGGGAAGTTGTTATGGATTGGAATCCTGACAAGTTAGAAAGTAAAAATAGATGCGAGATTGTGCCTAATAAAAATTTTAACTTTGAGATAAAAGTAGATTTGATTAAACAGTTTGTTGACACATATGATTATAATTCCGCTTATAATATCGCATTGTCATTGAAAGAACTAATAAACCCAGAAGCATTGGAATATTTAAGGTTTCAAAAATATAGAAAAGACTTAGATATAGAGGGTGCAAAAAAATCAACAAAAAATGTTAATCTGTCGACAATGTTTTATATAAAAGATAAAAATGACAGAGACGACAATCTAAAAAACGACGATATTAGAACTATTTATGAATTCTTCTTGAAATGGCAATCTCTTGCGCGAAATGAAGAGTATAATTCATTTGTAATAAATATTTCTCCATTAACATCTGCTCTACAAAAAAGGATTATTGAAAAATATGTCAATAATCAAAGGCGTATTAATGATAATCCAAAGTGGACATCCAATCTTTTTGCAAAAGAAATAAACATTATTATAGAAAACTTGAAAGAAGATGGCATGAAAACTAGAGAATACATATCTTCTGGTAATTTTAATTCAATAATTCAAAATCTTTACACAATACCTGAATTTAATAGAAACTGTTTGCAGTCGTTAAAAAATTCAGAGGATAAGGTGAGAAATATTTTTGCTCATCAGATTGTTCCAGCTAGCAAGCAAAATATTGAAAAAGAAATGGGAATGAGTATTGAAGAATTAATAAACAGTGCCTGGAATCTAATTTGTGACTTAGAACCCAAACTATCAAATCCGAATGTAAATTTTAAAAATGCATATGATGAGATTAATAGTTTAATAAAACCTATGCTTGTTCAAAAATCTATTATTGAATAAACATTGTTCAATGTAATAAACTAAAATTTATCAAAAAAATGGTAGTGTAAAATATTTTGTGTATCGGCTGGTAGTGTAAAATATTTTGTGTATCGGCTTATCCTGATTAAGATAGTCGGGACTATTCTATCTACCTAAATCAATTACATTTTGAATCAAACCTTTGCAATTTCCGCATTTAGTTCCGGCGCCTGTTATTTCGCCTATTTTTTCTACGGTGTTTGCGCCGTTTTTAACTGCGTTTACTACTGTTTCTAATGATGCTTTTGCGCAGCCGCAGACTGAGGATAGAATCCAGCCTAGGTTTTCTTTACAGCCTTCGCATTCGCCGCAGGCTCCTGTAATTTCTCTTACTTCTTCTACCGTTCTTGCTCCTTTGGTCATAGCTTTTCTAATGCTTATATAGTTTACGTTATTTTTAATACATACAATATCATCGTGTTTCATCTTTAACTTCTCCCTTGAAAATATATTTATAGTGCGGATACTATTATAGGATAGTTCACTTAAAATATCCAGTATAATAAATCTTTATTCAAATAAATAACTTGTCATTGATAGGGAACCCATAGTGCAACTATTGTTATAGACAGAGATTTTATCTTCTGTATCAGTCGCTCCTAATGTATAAAAAAGTGGATAGAAGTGATCTGGAGTAGGGACTGCTAGTTTCGCTGACTCTCCAAGACTTGAATAATTAATAATATTCTCGTGATTTTTATTTTCAATGTTTTTTCTTATATAGTTATCAAATTCATATGCCCAGTTGAATCCACTTTCTTTCATATTCCAATCTATCATTCGTAAATTGTGGACGATATTTCCAGATCCAAATAACAATACTCCTTGATCCCTTAATGATTTTAGTTCTTGACCAATTTTATAATGAATTTCAGGTGGTGCAGTGGCATCAATGCTAATTTGAAATACGGGAATATCTCTATT
>JAAZCH010000352.1 GCA_012513395.1 Tissierellia bacterium | reverse complement strand
CCCATGAACACCATGAAAGATATGATGGCAAGGGCTATCCACGAGGCCTTAAGGGAGATGAAATACATATCTATGGTCGAATAGCTGCTGTAGCAGACGTATTCGACGCCTTAGGCTCCTCTAGAGTATATAAAAAGCCTTTGGTAATCAACGATATATTAAAATATTTTAAAGATGAAAGAGGAAAACATTTTGATCCAGATTTGGTGGACATCCTATTCGATAATTTGGACTTATTTGTAGAAATACGTAATACTTATTCTGAAGAAAAGGAAACTCTTGCAAAAGATTATGATTCAAGTTCTGATATATAGGGTATAAGAAGGCAACGATTAATTTCGTTGCTTTTTAAAATTTTTTTACAAAAAAAGCTAAAGTAATAAATTTTACCGTCGATAATATTCATGAAAGAAAAATCAATTGTGAATAAAGTTACTTAACAATTTTGGCGCCAAATTGTTTAGTATTTAATTCACAATTTAAAAATTTATGGCATGGATGCCAAAATAAAAATTCAAGGAGGAAGAAATATGAGAATTAATAACAATTTAATGGCTATTAACACTCACAGACAATTAGGTGTAGTTAACAATGCTGCTGCAAAATCAATGGAAAAACTTTCATCTGGCTACAGGATAAACAGGGCTGGAGATGACGCAGCAGGTCTATCAATCTCCGAAAAGATGAGAGCTCAAATAAGAGGTTTGAACATGGCTTCTAAGAACGCTCAAGACGGTATTTCATTAATCCAAACTGCTGAAGGAGCATTAGATGAAGTTCATTCAATCCTACAAAGAATGAGAGAATTAGCAGTTCAAGCAGCAAATGATACAAATGTAGAAGATGATAGACAAGCTTTACAAGATGAAATAGAACAATTAATTAAAGAAATTGATAGAATAGCTTTAAATACTGAATTCAATACTAAAAAATTATTGAATGGAGAAATAGCTATAACTACTAGTGGAACAGGTTCAGAAGCTACTGTTAATGGAGAAATAGCTATAACTACTAGTGGAACAGGTTCAGAAGCTACTGTTACTGGTGGATTAGTAATTCATATTGGAGCTAATGCAGGACAAAATATGACATTAGGAATAGATGATATGAGATCTGAAAAGCTTGGTGTAAATGATATAAATATTTCAACACAATCAGGTGCAGATAGTGCTATTACTACTCTTGATGAAGCAATTAATAAAGTTTCTCAACAAAGGTCAGCATTAGGTGCTGTTCAAAACAGGTTAGAACATACAATCAAGAACTTAGACAATGCTGCTGAAAACTTACAAGCAGCTGAATCAAGAATAAGAGATGTAGATATGGCTAAGGAAATGATGGAATTAACAAGACAAAATATATTACAACAAGCTGCAACTGCTATGTTGGCTCAAGCCAATATGGCTCCACAAACTGTATTACAATTATTAAGATAATTAAACACAATTATTTAAGCCGAGGAAATTTCCTCGGCTTAAATTTTACCTTCTTCTTTCATTCTTCTAACCTTATCAT
>JAAZCH010000351.1 GCA_012513395.1 Tissierellia bacterium | reverse complement strand
TGCATTTTAGAAATTACTGTTATATAATAGTTTTTGCTGTTCGGGATGTAGCGCAGTTTGGTAGCGCACGTGGTTTGGGACCATGGGGCCGGGGGTTCAAATCCTCTCATCCCGACCATTATTAATTAAGACCTGTTAGAATTTTTCTAGCAGGTTTTTTTGTTTTTATACATATTATAAAACATTGAAAATATATTAAATTAAGATTATACTAAATAATATTAAATGCTTTAATTAAGAACAAAATTATCAAGGGGGGGAATAATGTGAAAACCATTTATACAAACGGAAAGATTTATACTTTAAATGACAAAAGAGATATATTCAATACCATGGTTGTGGAAGATGGAAAGATAGTGGATCTTTATAATGTTGAAGAAAAACTTGAAGGCGAAAACATCTTAGACCTAGAGGGAAAAGTGGTTTATCCGGGATTTAATGATTCCCATATTCATTTGGGATATTATGGATACTATGCATCTCAAGTGGACCTTGCAGGAACAAAATCCAAAAAAGAAGCACTGGAAAGAATTTCAACATACATTGAAGAAAATAAAATAAAAGAAGGCCAATGGGTTTTAGGCTGGGGCTGGAATCACGATTATTTTGAAGATGATAAAAGCTTTTTAAACAGATTTGACTTGGATAAAGTTACAACTGATATGCCAATAGCAGTATCTAGAGCTTGCGGACATGTTCTAAGTGTAAATTCAAAAGCCTTAGAAATTGCAAGTATTGGAAATAATCCTGTGCAAATTGAAGGCGGGCAAATAGATATTGACGAAGAAAATAATTCCATAGGAGTTTTTAGAGAGAATGCATCAATAGAAATTAGAAAACACATTCCTAGACGTACCCTAGATCAAGTTAAAGAATCTATTTTAGGAGCAATCCAAGAGATGAATAGCTGGGGATTAACCTCTATTCACTCAGATGATTTGAGTTCAGTTGCAGGATATGATTATAAGGAAATATTAGAATTATTTAGAAAAATGGCTGAAAAAGGAGAATTGAATATAAGAATATATGAACAATGCCGACTAAAAGCAGAAGAGCTAGATGAGTTCTTTGAAGCTGGAAATACTACAGGAGTTGGAAATGACTTTTTCAAAATTGGCTCATTAAAGTTATTTTTAGATGGGTCTTTAGGAGCTAGAACTGCGGCGTTGAGAAAACCATATTCAGATGCTCCTGAAGAATACGGAATTATTACAGCCACTGAAGAAGAAATAGATGAAATGGTAGGTAAGGCCTTTGAACACAATATGCAAGTAGCAGCTCATGGAATCGGAGATAGAGCGATAGAAACTGCTATAAAATGTATGAGTAAAAATAGAAGAGATGACCTTAGAAATGGCGTAATCCATTGTCAAATTACAGATAGTGATATGCTAAAATCCTTTAAAGAAAATGAAATACTCGCATATGTACAACCTATATTTTTGGATTATGATAGAAATATAGTATGGGATAGAGTAGGAGATAGAACTTACACTTCTTATAACTGGAAGACACTAGTAGACTTAGGAGTTCACGTTAGTTTTGGAACAGATTCTCCTGTAGAACACTTTAATCCATTTCATAATATTTACGAAGCGGTAACTAGAAAAGACCTAAATGGACTTCCTGAAGAAGGGTTTTTAATAGCTCAAGCCCTTAGTGTTGACGAATCTCTAAGAGCATATACCTACGAGAGTGCTTATGCATCTTTTGAAGAAAATGTTAAAGGTACATTGGAAGTAGGAAAATTTGCAGACTTTATTGTAATAAATGAAGATTTATATAAAATAGATCCAATGAAAATAAAAGATTTAACGGTAGAAAAAACATTTGTAAATGGAAAAGAAGTTTATAGTAAAAATTAAAAAAATCATAAAAACATTGATTATTGGCTCTTTTCTTCAGGGTCAATAATTTTTTAAAAAATAATTAAAATAATCCTTGACAAGAGTATAATAATTTTGTTAATATATACAAGCTGTCCCAAACGGGGAGACATGGATGTAAAATTCTTTTTAAGAATATATTAAGAAAATGTCTTGACAAGATTAAAATAGTTTGATAGAATAATCAAGCTAAC
>JAAZCH010000042.1 GCA_012513395.1 Tissierellia bacterium | reverse complement strand
TGCTTTGCAGGCATAGGCTTTTTGCTTGGCGGAACTGTAGGACTTGGTACGATTATCTGCGCTTTTGTTGTTGGTCCAGTAGCAGGACTCTTCTTACCCTTTAACGAAAAATGGATTAAGAGAATTGTTAATAAGATGAAAATGTAAGCACTAGTGCTATTATTGTATTTTAAATAATTGAGTTTATTACAGACCATAAGTATTAGGAGAAGATAGCAGATGTTTTATAATCACATATTATTAGAAGCATATTGTACTGTAAATGAATTGAAAAAATGTAAATTGCACAATGAACACATTAGTATTGAATGCTTTAGTACACATTGCAAATTTTTATCATATACAGAGGCACCAAATGAAATTGCATTAGTGGATAAAAACGGAGTTGCAATGCACTTTATTGGATTTGGTGGAGATATGGAAACAACAGATGATGAACGATGCAATAATATTAAAAAATGGAATTCGATTTGTAAGAAAAAAATAGATGATGCTTATGATTGGTATATGGCAGATCATAAGAAACAGTGAAGACCGGATATTATGGCATTATTTCATTTGATTATGGGCGTATGACATACATACAGGCAAGACAGAGCTAAAGGAAGTTCTTAATGTTTATGTTCACGACCAGACAGACGTACTTCACCTTCATACAACAGCCGGTGATATCAGAGAATTAGGAGATGGCTGGCAGGTTATTCATGATCCTACTTCAGGTAATTCATATCATATTGCGATTATACCTCAAAATGGTGCGGAATTAATCGATGAATTAGCATTGGCGCTTAGTAGGTTATTTAAACTAACACCTAATATTTTTAAAAAATAAAATCATTATTTGAAAAAAATAAAAGGAGGACGTATGGATATCATAATGGTTGATCTTAATTCTGTATGCACCGGATGATGATGAAGATTAATGATAAACATACCATTATATTAAGGAAGTGATTATATGAATACTATTGTTTCAATTATCTCAGGGATTATTGGAGTATTTTTCATAACTATTAATTATATTATTTTTTGGAAAGGTTATTTCAAAAAAGAAAAAACCCCATCTGTCACTCCTCTTTTAGGAGGCGTCCTTGCTTCCATTTCAATTCTTTTGATCATCGATGGTAAATATCGTTTTTTGTCTTTACTGCCATTATTATTAGATTTGGGATGTCTTCCTGCAATTTTCAGATTAATGTATGTTTACTTTCATCGTAAAGATTTATTTAAGTAGGTTAATAATTACGTCATATAAAAGAGAATTATTAAATACGTCATATTTTATCGTTCAAAACCAAAGGGGCTGTAAAAAAACAGCCTCTTTTCTATTGACAATTGTCACTTATTTATGGCAAATATACATGACCTCGTCAACCGGTACGTTTACTACTCAGGATTACTTATCAGGGAAGTATTTTTGACCCGGTAAGTCCGCATAATTACCTTTATGTAAACACTAACCCGGTGACTTATTGCGACCCGAGTGGGTATATCTATACTTTAACGGAAACTTATATACTAATGTTAAACTCGGTTAAAATATTTATATCACTGTAATACCGTTTTATATAGGTGGTACAGGCATGCCGCACAGTATACTTATGACTGCTATAGGAGACAGGGGTTTCAGCTTTTCAATTAATATTTTAAACATCTTGGATGGAGTATTCTTTAGCTATGATTAATTATGAAAACGAATTAAATAAGCTTTTTTCCGGTGAACCTCAAGAATATGTCACGGCTGATAAATTTAACATAGTACTCTCAGAGGGATTTCCGGAATCCGATCTTAATTTCTTTAAAAACTGCAAATGCGACGGAATAAATGACTATATATGGTTTGTTTCGCCGTTTGAGCCGAGCTGGAATGATATGGTTGATGAGATAAAAGCTTCGTATTTGTTTGTAAAAGAAGGCTTTGAACATGATATTATAATGCAAAACCATTATATTCCGGAGTGCAACGAGGGCTACCCTTTTGAATTTTACCCGGGGGAAAAGTGTATTTTACCTTGGGCGCAATGCGATAATGGTACCGTTTTCTATTGGAGAATCGAAAACGGCAAATGGAGTATTCTGGTTTATGGTGAGTCGGATACATTTTATGAATATGATATGACAATATATGAAATTCTTTATAAGTTAGTAAATGGAGAAATTGACGATATGTCTCAATATTTACCCGATAACTTATTTGAAAATGGGATGATTTGCTGCTATTTTTCTTCTTGACAACTCCAATGCTTTAGATGTTGAAATTGCCAAAACTGCAAACAGTCAAGCACAAACACCCAAAATAAGACTTCCTATATTCAACATACAATCACACTCCTTTGCCCTGTGTGGTAGGATTGTTGTCACAGTAACCTAAATAATATATGATAGGTTTAACTATCATCGGAAATGTGGATTACTATGGCAAGTTATAGTCAAGAACTGAAGGATTCAATTGTTACCAGATTGATTACCGGGGAAACCAGTGCATCAGATTTAGCAAGAGAGACAGGCATAAGTATAAATACAATATATAGATGGAGAGATAAAGCTAAGAAAAAAGGCATTTCATCTACAACAAAGTTCAAAACAGCAGATAAGTGGAGCACACAGGATAAGTTTCAGATTGTATTAGAAACAGCTGTGCTCAATGAAATAGAATTAGCTGAGTATTATAGATGTTGCATCATCACCAGGATATTACGCTATTAATCTTCCTTTTCGATTAGTGCTCGAAAATCAAAGCTCAAAGATCGACATACCCCTAGTTGTTTTAGTTTTAAGATAAAAGATTCAAAATACTATTACTAAAATT
>JAAZCH010000350.1 GCA_012513395.1 Tissierellia bacterium | reverse complement strand
ACAGCTTTTACTAACATGGCCTTTTGAGCATGAACTTTTTCTTCATTTACCAATAATGAGCCTTTAGATCCTAGAGTGACAATAACATTTCTGCAACCTAGCTCCAAAACTTCCCTGGCCATATCTTCCACATTTGAATCTATTTCTCTATTTAATATCAATTCCATTTCCGTTTCATTGGGTACGAAATAGTCTATTAAGCTTAAATATTTTTTGTCAAAATCTTTTACAGCTGGCGCAGGATTGTGTATCATAGTTATACCCATTTCTCTACATAATTCTAATACGTGATATATCACATCTAGAGGTATCTCGTTTTGCATCACACAAATATCAGCATCTTTTAAAATATCCAATTTAGAATCTATATCTTCTTTTGTCAATTTAAAATTCGCACCTGGATAAACTACAATATTGTTTTGTCCTACACTGTTGACATAAATAGAAGCAGTTCCCGATGGTCCTTCTTTTACAATCATTCCCCTTGTGTCGATATTTTCTTGTTTCAATCCATCTATAAGTTCTTTGCCTTCTCCATCAGAGCCTACCGCTCCAATCATGGAAACTTCTGCTCCTAATCTAGCCATTTGTATAGCTTGATTTTGTCCTTTTCCACCCTTTTGTACCGTTTTATTAGTAGCTAGGATAGTTTCTCCTTCTTTAGGAATGTGAGGAAGAGAATATGTAGTATCTACATTCAAACTTCCAATTACAACTATTTTCATAAAATACCTCCTGTAATATATATTGATATTTAAATTAAATCGGTAAATCTATTTTCTTTCTCAATGCGTTTAAGCTCATTCCGGTTGCTATAACTTTTATACTATCTCCTGGAATAAATGGAATCAAACCTATATTTAAAACTTTTAATAGTTCAAAGGAGTTCCCCATTATATTATTTAAAATAAATGCCATATACGGTAGTCCTATTAAATATAATACCACTGTTGCAACAAAAGAACTAATCCATACATTTACTCCTCTTTCGTATAAATATCCTGCTATATATGCCATAGCTATAAAACCAAAAATAAATCCAAAGCTGGGAGTCATCATCGTACCTATGCCTCCACGACCTCCTGCAAAAACTGGAAGACCGATTAATCCAACAGTCATGTAAATAATTTGAGAAATTGCTCCTCTTTTGGATCCTAGAATTACGCCAGACATCAATACGAACATAGACTGTAATGTTATGGGAATATGTCCTATGGGTACACTTACATAAGCCCCTATGGCCGTTAATGCTGCAAATAAAGATATTTGAGTTAAGTCCTTGGTTGTTAGTTTCAAATTTTTCCTGCCTTTTTTTATTTTTAAAATTATATTCAGATTATAAAATAAAGTCTAAAGATTTAATCAATAGCAAGTACGGTATTAGCTGCTAATTCTATTCTTTCAAACATAGAATCTACCACAGCATATTCTCTGTCAGTGTGATTGAATTCGCCCTTCGCTCCCATAGCACACACAGTAGGTATGCCTGCGGATACTGTAAAGGCTGAATCGGATCCTCCACCTACTTCCACTGGATGTGGTTTTGGAAAACCTAATTCCACCGCCACATTTTCTACTAAATCATATAACTCTATCACGCCTGGAGTTCTCTCCATAGAAGGAATGCCCTTGGTCGCTACAAATGTGGTCTTGGTACCTTCTACAAATGTTTGATTTAATATTTCTTCTACTTCCCTATTGATTTCATCTCCTATTTCTTGGCTCACATATCTGGTGAGGATGCCTATGGTACAGTTGCCTGGAATTGTATTATTGCTAACTCCCCCATTGACTAGGCCACAGTTTACTAATTTTCCCCTTGGAATATCATTTAATCCTTCCAGCTCTACTATTTTCTTAGCCGCTTCCAAGATGGCACTTCGTCCTAGGTCGGGATTGTTTCCAGAATGGGCGCTAACTCCTTCTATATTTACATCATATCCACGAGTTCCCATCCTGCCCACTACGATTCCCTCGTCTACTCTTCCTGTTTCAAAGTTAAGTGCGGCCTTGGCTCCTATCGCCTCTTTGTAAATTACTTCGTCTCCTGTGGAATTTATATGAGCTAATTCTTCATCTCCTGAAAAAATAATCTTAATTGGTCTTTTATTATATCCTATTTCCTTCAAAACTTCCAAAGTAAACACAGCTATTACATCCCCGGCCTTCATATCCAAAACTCCAGGTCCGTACGCCTTGCCTTCTTCAATTTTAAATGGTCTTTCTTTAGAATCTTGGGAACTAAATACGGTATCCATATGACCAATAAACAAAATGGGCTCGTCCTTGGCATCAGGATTTAAAGTAGCTATAAGAGTATTTCCTGCATTTTCAAATTTATAAATTTTAGTTTCACAACCCAGGGATTTTAATTTTTCTTCAAATACAGAAGCCACTTTATTAACTCCCTCGATATCGTATGTTCCACTATCGATATTTACTAATTTCTCCCAAAGTTCAATTACAGAATCCTTTTTGGCTTCTATAATGCTTTTAATTTTTTCTCTTTCCATATTCATTCTCCTTCTAAATAAGATTTCCATTTTCTATTTTATCCTCGTAATATATTTGCAAGAATTGGATTTTTTACATCTATAGCTTCTACTGGACAAACCTCGTGACAGCAAAAGCAACTTATACAGCCCTGCTTATCATAGTAAGGTAGGTTTTGTTTGTCATAAAAAATTACATCTGCTGGGCAACTTCTTTTGCAATCGCCACAACTTATACATTTATTTCTATCAAATATAATATTTGCTTTTAATAAATCCAGTAAAATTTCTTCTAAAAATTTTGGGATTGAAGTTGGTAAAAATGTAACTTGAGTTCCCTT
>JAAZCH010000349.1 GCA_012513395.1 Tissierellia bacterium | reverse complement strand
TTTCCTCTGACTATACTAGGTTTATATTCTTTGAAATCATATAGTAATTTATTCCTAAGTCCTCCAATTCCAACTGCTACTGGATCCACCACCCATGTTTTATTTTCTTTATGTAAGGTTTTTGCAACTCGTGGTAATGTTTCTTCGTAAATTGGAAGAAGAGTTCCAACATTTATGTACATAGCCTTTGCAGCTTTAGCCATAAGTTCTCCTTCATCTGGAAGATAAACCATAGCTGCAGATCCACCTACTGCTAATTGGGCATTAGCTACAAGATTTATAGTTACAGTATTTGTAATTGACGGAGCCATTGGAGTATTTTTTCTAACCACCTCCACGGTTTTTATAATTTCTTTTTTTATATCTTCTTTTTTCAATTTTAATTTTCCTTTCAAAATTTTTTTTACAGTCAAATTCCTATTGTATCGAAGTAATAAAAAAGGACGCCTTTCTATTAGGAAAGCGTCCTTAAAATTCGTGTATCATTGCTTCCCTACAACAGTATTAACTGACAGGTTCAAAGGGTCAGGTTTTACCTTCTCAACTCCTAGGAGTCCCCCTACAATCTTATACACATATGTTAGCACTAATAATAAATCATGTCAAATTGTAATAATAAATTTTTAAACATTTTATACATTTCAATTTAGATTATTTTTATCGATTATTTTAATAATTCTTCTACCAATTCTTTTGCTTCTAGAAGATTTTCTCCTGTTGGATTCCAGTTTACTTTTATTTCCTTGTCTATTACTGAAAATCCTGCATCAGTTAATCTTTCTCTCAAGAGTTTATTCCCTTCTCCTGACCATCCATAAGTCCCAAAAACTGCTGCTTTTTTATTTTTAAATTTTAGAGTTTTTAAGAAGTGTAACCAACCCGCCACAGTACCCAAAACGTCATTTAAATATGTGGGTGAGCCTACTACTATAGCTTTAGATTTAAATACTTCAGTCATAATATCGTTTTTGTCATTATGAGAGATACTTAATACTTTTACTTTAGTTTCAGGTGATTGCTTACTTAATTCAGCTGCAATTTCATGGGCAATGGTTTTAGTTCCATTCCACATTGTGTCATAAATAACTGATATTTGATCTTCTTGATAAGCATCTGCCCATTCAGCATACTTTTCTACGATTTGTAACGGATTATCTCTCCAAACTACCCCATGACTTGTTGCTATAATATCTATCGGCAACCCAAGTCCTACAACTTCATCTATTTTTCTAGATACAAGGGATGCAAAGGGATTTAGAATATTTGCAAAGTATTTCATCGATTCTTCCCAAAGTGCACATTGATCCGCTTTGTCATTAAATAATTCTTCTACTGCATAATGTTGTCCAAAAGCGTCATTGGAGAATAAAATATTATCCTCTGTTAAATAAACCGCCATAGAATCAGGCCAGTGAAGCATAGGCATTTCTACAAATACCAAACTCTTACCATTTCCAATATCTATAGAATCACCAGTCTTAACTACTACATAATTCCATTC
>JAAZCH010000348.1 GCA_012513395.1 Tissierellia bacterium | reverse complement strand
TAAAAACTCAAAAAAGTATTAATTATACTTTGAGAAAGGAAGGGGAAATATGAAAAAATATTTATTAGCATTACTTGTGTTTATATTGATTTTAGGAACTCTAGTTTCATGTGGTCCAAAACAAACTCAAACACAAACGACCGAAACTAAAACTGAAGGTGAGAAGCCAGCTCCAACTGGTGAAAGTGCTGGGGAAATCAAAGCAGAAGTGGTAATAGGGTTGGCAGGAGATACATTGTCAATGGATCCATATGTATATAACGAAACCATATCAAATGCGGTTTTACATCATATGTATGAACCACTTATTTTGACTGGTAGAGATATGGACTTATTACCTGGTTTGGCAGAAAGTTGGGAATTAAGCGATGATCTCATGACTTGGACATTCAAACTGAGAGAAGGAGTAAAATTCCATGACGGTAGCGACTTCACTGCAGAGGATGTAATTTTTTCTTTTGATAGAGCAAAGGAGCCGTTTTCTAAATTCAACAATATCTTTGCCACTGTTGCAAGCTATGAGATGACTGATGACTATACGGTGATTATCCATTCAAGCACTCCAGACGTTATATTTTTGACCAAAATTAAGGATTTAGTTATTATGGACAAAGAGACATTCGACGGCAAAGGCGAAGATTATGTTGCGTTGAATACTAATGGTACAGGAATGTACAAGTTAGAAGAACATGTTAAAGAGGATCGTATCGTATTTGTAAGAAACGAGGAGTATTGGGGTGAAAAACCTCAAGTTACTAAAGTCACTTATAAACCTATAATAAATGCAGCAACAAGAACAGCAAATATTATGACTAATGCTGTAGATTTAATAGTGGATGTTCCCGTTAGAGATGTTGAAATTTTAAAAACCAATGCAGAAATAAATATCATTCAGCAGCCAAGTTTGAGAAATATTTATTTGAACATGGAAGGTTGGACTGATAATCCAAGTCCGGATTCAGAAAATCCAATTATTTCTCCAGATGGAAGCAACCCATTCCAAAAATTGGAAGTAAGACAGGCTATTTATCATGCTATTAATACAAAAGAAATTTCGGATAAAGTGATGAACGGATTTTCAGTACCTGCAGCTACATACTGTCCTGAAAACTACGTTGGATATAATCCTAACATAAAAATTCCTGATTATGATCCTGATTTAGCAAATAAATTGCTAGATGAAGCAGGTTATCCTGTTCAAACTTCAGGAGAATTAGAAGGATATAGATTCCAAATTACTTTAGATGCACCTAACGATAGGTATGTCAATGATGCCGATGTGGCGCAAGCTATAGCTGGATATTTGGAAAAAGTAGGAATTAAAGTACACTTGAATCTAATGTCTAGAAATGTATTCTTTACATTTATTAGAAATACTAATCCGATGGGACAATTGACTCACTTCTTGATGACTGGCTGGTCTGACAGTTCAGGTGAAGGTCTATCTTTGGCGACAGACTTACTATATAGTCACAATCAAGATGGTCCGGTTGTAGAAGGATTTGGTGGAGTTAATAGAGGTTTTTATCTAAACGAAGAAGTCGATAAATTAATCAATGAAGCATACAAAGCTAAAGAAGTAGAAGATAGGGATAGAATAATTAAAGAGGTATGGCAAATTGCATCAGATGATGTGGCATAT
>JAAZCH010000347.1 GCA_012513395.1 Tissierellia bacterium | reverse complement strand
CCTCATCATATGTTATTCCAGACCATTCTAAAGATCTGATTAAGTTTTCTAGAGCACCTTCTACAAATCTAGTTTGATCAGTGTCTTCTATTCTAAGAATAAATTTTCCATTATTTCTCTTTGCAAACAAATAATTATACAGCGCAGTTCTAAGTCCCCCTATATGAAGATATCCCGTAGGACTTGGAGCAAAACGCACTCTTATATTTTCCATTTTCATTCCTCCTAGTGTTAATCATACATTAGCAATTAATTATATTCAACAAATTTAGCATTTACTTAATGTTAGAATCTGTTTAGTCCACGATTTTTAATCAATCTAATAAATTCCCTATTGTTATCAGTTTCTTCTAATAGACCGATTAGCATTTCTGAAACTTCTTGTGTAGATAATTCTCCCATAGCTTGTCGTACTACTGTTGCTACTTCTAGTTCATTTGGACTAAGTAACAATTCTTCTTTTCTCGTGCCTGATTTATAGATATCTATTGCAGGGAAAATTCTTCTTTCTGAAAGTTTTCTGTCCAGATGAATTTCCATATTACCTGTACCTTTAAATTCTTCATATATTATATCATCCATTCGAGAACCCGTTTCTACCAGAGCAGTTGCTAAAATAGTTAGTGAGCCACCTTCTTCTACATTTCTCGCAGAACCGAAGAATTTTTTAGGCTTGTATAGAGATAAGGGGTCTAGTCCTCCAGATAATGTTTTTCCGCTTGGTGGAGTGACTAAATTGTATGCTCTAGCTAGTTTGGTAATTGAGTCTAACAAAATCACTACGTCTTCTTTGTTTTCTACTAGTCTTTTAGCTCTTTCGATAACCATTTCTGCTACTTTGATATGATTTTTAGGTTGCTCGTCGAAGGTAGAATAAACTACTTCACCTTTTACAGATCTTTGCATATCTGTAACTTCTTCTGGTCTTTCATCTATCAATAGGACAATCAAATGGGTATCTGGATATTTTAATTCTATCGCTTTGGCTACCATTTTTAGTAAAGTTGTCTTTCCTGATTTAGGTTGGGAAACTATTAGTCCCCTTTGCCCTTTTCCTATTGGAGCGATTAAATCTACCATCCTAGTAGCTAAAATTTCTTCATTAGTTTCTAGGGTTATTCTATCATTTGGATAAATTGGGGTTAAGTTTTCAAATGGCTCTCTATTTGATGAGGCTTGAGGGTCTCTGTCGTTAACTGCATTAATATATATTAATGCGTTGAATTTTTCTGTTACACTTGGAGGTTTTATTACTCCAACAACCTTGTCTCCAGTTCTTAATCTGAATTTTCTTATTTGGCTAGGGGATACGTAAACGTCTCCCTCGCTAGTCAAATAGTTATTCCTTCGCAAGAATCCATAACCGTCTTGTAATACTTCCAGTATTCCGCTGACGTAATTAATATCATCCATTTTTTCAATAATATTTGACACATTGTCAGAGACTTCGTCTAAGTCTATACCGTCAATTTCTGGATGGATTTCAGGTTCATCTTCCATTTCTATCTCCATATCTTCAATATCCATATCTTCAGGCCCATGATCCGTATTGTATTTAATTAGCCTAAGTAATTCACTTTTATTATATTTATAAGAATCAGGAATCCCGTTAGCATCAGCTATTTTTCTCAAATCGGAAATAGGTTTTTGTTCTAATTCTATACCTTTTCCAATTACCTCATCAATTAGCCCTCTTAGTTCTAGTTTTTTGTATTTGTATGGAGATTTTATTTCCAATTTTTCAGCGACTTCTCTAAGTTCAGTTATCGTCATCTTGTTCAAATCTTTATTTTCAAATTCCCCTTCTTTAGCACCTGTAATATCTGAATTTAAATTTTTGGTAGAAATTAAATCTATCAGCTCAGATTTATTCATATTAGGTTTTAAATTTAGCCCAAGGCTTTCAGCTATTTGTATCAAATCCTTATGGGATTTTTTGCTAAGCACTTCAAGGGGTTTACCTTCTGTATTCGACATTTTCATCTCCTTATTCAATAATTCCTATTTCTTTATAATATCTTAACGCCCCTTCATGAAGTGGCAAATCAGCAATATCTGTAACTGCACCTTCTATTGTAACTTCTTTCAAAAAATTATGGGTCTTTTTTAATTCTTCTATATTTTCCCAAAATATTTTAGTGAGTTCATATATTAAATCATCATCCATGTCTGAAGATGTGAACATAACCATTTTAATAGCTGATGTATTCATATCTTCGGTAAGTTCTTCATAGGTACCTGCTTTTAGCGTATAATTTGAATACCAAGGATAGTCTATCTTCATCTCATCTACTAGGTTCTTTGGTATCTCTAACAGTTTTGTGTCGGTAGTCTTTAACATTTCTGTAACTGCAGAGGTAGGAGCACCGGCCATTATCCAAGCACCTTCAACTTGTTTATTTCTGACTAAATCTATAGCTTCTGTAAAATTCACATATTGGGCGTTAATGTCATCGGGATAATTTAAACCAGAATATTTCAAATGGATAGATGCTTCATATTCAGTTGTAGAACCAGGAGAACCTGGTGCAAATCTGTGACCTTTTACATCCTCTAAAGAATTAATTCCAGAGCTTTCAGATACGATTACTTGGTTCGGATTGTAATAAAGTCCCGTTATTATTCTTATTTTATCATTTGCCCTACCTTCGAACGCCTCTAGTCCTTTATATGACTGATATACATTAGAAGTTACAGCCATGCTGATATTTGCTTCACCTTTTTCCAATAGATTTAAATTGTCTATTCCCCCATTGGAAGCTTGGGCATTCGCTCTGATTCCATTTACATTATCATTCCATAAATTAGCAATGGCATTTCCAAAAGGATATAAGGTTCCTGTAGTAGATGCTGTAGGAATGTTTATATACTGAACTTCTTGATTTTGTCCACATCCTACAAAAATTACTAATAGCAATACTAATGCTCCTATTTTATATATATTTTTCAACTGTTCTTCTCCTATTTATCATTAAAATTATTAAAAATATTCCAATACCCAGTATATCTGTTATAAAGCCAGGATCTACAGCTAACAATCCTACACCAAATAACAATATCTGTTCTATCTTATTTAATTTGCCTATTAACATACCTTCAAATGCACAGGCGATATTAAATACACCAAACAATCCTGTTAAAAATATCCGTAATAGATATACTAAACCCACGTCTGAAACTGCCCCAATTAGCAATTCAGGATTCATTAAAAAGAAAAACGGAAAAATAAATCCAGTTATTCCTATCTTCAATGCTTCTACAGATGTTTTAAACTCATCGGCTCCTGCTATTCCCGCAGCTACATAGGAACTAATAGCTACAGGAGGGGTGATATTTGATAAGCATGCATAAATTAAACAAAACATGTGGGCAACCAGTGGTATGCTTCCCATTTGTATCAATATAGGAACTGAAACGCTTACAACTATTACGTATGCAGCAACTCCAGGGACGCCCATCCCTAAAATAATACTCATAATCATAGTTAATATTCCTGCTGTAAGAGTATTACTTATCGCAGGGCTGGACATAATTAAGTTCCCAAAATTAAGACCAAGAGCCGTTAAAGATACTATTCCTATTACTATTCCTATAAGTAAGCAAGAAACTCCAATATTGATTGAACTAAGTGTGCCTTGTACTATTGCCTCCATAACTTCTCTAGGACCCATTTTATTTTCCTTGGTAAATTGTGAAATTGCAACCGTTGCAATCATTCCGATAACAGAAGCATATATTGGAGAATATCTCATAATGATGAGTCCAACCACGACAATTATTGGAATTGAAAGAAATCCTCTAGTTCTTAGCACTTCTTTTAAATCTGGTAATTCTTCTTTAGGTAGTCCGAGAAGCCCCTTTGACTTTGCTTCTTGATGAACAGAAACTAAAACTCCAAAGTAATAATAAATTGCAGGAATTATCGCAGCTATCATGACTTTAGTGTATGGAACTCCTAAATATTCAGCCATTACAAATCCAACTGCCCCCATTATGGGTGGACAAAACTGCCCGCCAGTAGACGCTGTAGCTTCAACTGCTGCAGCAAATTCTTTTCTGTATCCAATTTTTTTCATCAGAGGAATTGTAATCATGCCTGTAGTAGCAACATTGGCAACAGCAGATCCATTTATCATCCCTAAAAGTGCACTGGCTATTATCGCAACTTTAGCTGGTCCACCTTGTTTATCACCGATTAGAGCCAAAGAGATATCATTAATGAAACCGCTCAAACCACTTTTTTGTAAAAATTCTCCGAAAAGCAAAAATAAAAATATGTATGAAGCACATACCCCTATGGTAACGCCGAAAATTCCTTGGCTACCCCAAATCATATGGCTTATTATCCTATTGATAGAAAAACCTGAATGACTTAAAAACACAGGTGCAAATTTCCCCCACAGTGCATAGGCAATAAAAAGAAATACTAAAATCAAAAGATTTCTACTATAAAATAACCCCATAATAAAAATCAAAACTAAAACTAATAAGCCTACCATATAATCTATATCCTTCAGTATACCTCCTGCAGATATAATTTGAGGGTATCTGTATATAATGTAAGCAAATGTCAAAATAGTTATTATCGATAATATAACATTAAAATAATATATTTTTTTGTTTTTATTTCTATTTAATGCAAATGCCAAAAAAGCTATGCCCATTGCAAAATAAGCTCTGAATGCAATAGTTTCTAGTATTGTATAAAAATTTAATAAAATGATTGATAGTCCAAATAAGAAAACAAAAAATTGTAATATACTGAGTCGTTTTTCTTCTAAAATATTCTCACCTTCTTCAACCTAATAAATCATAGCAAAAGATTAAGTTTTTGTAAATAGAATTATTGTTTGATAACTAAATTTAAGAGGTAGAAAACTCTACCTCTTAAATTTTAAGATTCATGCTTTGGAATTGATGGCGGTGTAACTACATAATAACCTATAGCTTCTTCTTCTGATGTGTTGGCAATTCGATGAGGAATATTTTCTTGTACATAAATTGAGTCTCCAGGTTCTAATTCATATACAGAATCCCCATAAGTTACTTCTAGTTTCCCTTGTATCAACACTATTAATTCTTCAGCTGTATGTGTTATATAGTCTTCTGAGTCTTCACTACCCGCTGGTATGAAAAACTGAACCATCAACATCTTGGGTGAAAAGTTTATATTTTGTGTTGTTGTAGATACAATTTCAAATTTAGTATCTGTATTTGCAAAGCTCATTACCGGTCTTTCACTTTTTCTCATCAAAATATTATCATGCTCAGAATCGTCAATTAATAAATATATTGGCGTACTAAGTGCTGATGCAATTTTTTTTAAAGATGAAAGACTTGGTTCAACTAAATCCCTCTCTAGTTGTGAAATATAGCTAACAGAAAGTCCTGATCTTTCTGCAACATCATTTAACTTTAATTTTTGAGATTTTCTTAAATGTCTTATCTTATTTCCTAACATATATCCTCCTATTTCTACAATTGCATTATACCATAAAACAATTTTATATTAAGATATAATCAGCGTAAAAATATTTTATTATTGTCTAATTTGACCTTGTCCATAAATTATATACTTTTTACTAGTCAATTGTTCTAGTCCGATAGGGCCTCTGGCATGAAGTTTTTGAGTTGAAATCCCCATTTCTGCACCCATACCTAATTCACCACCATCGGTGAACCTAGTGGAGGCATTTACATATACACATGCGGAATCCACTTCGTCTAAAAATTTCTGACTAGAAGTATACTTATTTGTAACTATTGACTCTGAATGTCCTGTGCTGTACTTTCCTATATGTTCAATGGCTTCTTCAACAGAGTCTACAATTTTCATAGCAAAAGCCATATCTAGAAATTCTGTATCATATTCTGTTTCAGTTGCATCTTCAATAAAGGGCAAATACATTTTGGATTTTTCGCAGCCATAGACTTTAACGTTATGTTTTCTAATTATATCTTCTAAACCCTTGTAAAATTCTTCCCCGATAGAAGAATTAATCAATAATGTTTCCATTGCATTACATACCCCAGTTCTTTGGGTTTTAGCATTTTCTATGATTGGTAGCGCCATATTTATATCGGCAGTCTCATCTATATAAACATGACAATTCCCTTCTCCTGTGGTTATAACAGGGACATTGGCATTTTCAGATACAGATTTTATCAATCTTCCACTACCACGAGGTATTAAAACGTCCAAGTATTCATTCAACCTCATAAACTCTTCAGTTACTTCTCTTGCACTATCTTTTATTAATTGAACAAAATCAGGATTGAATCCAGCTTCTTCTATCCCTTCCTTAATTGCTTCTTCAATTGCAATATTAGTATTTATTGCCTCTTTGCCACCCTTTAATATTAAAGCGTTAGATGACTTTATACAAAGAAGTGCGCAGTCTAAGGTAACGTTGGGTCTCGACTCATATATAATGCCTAATACGCCCATTGGTGTTGTTTTAGAGCCTACAATAAGACCATTCGCCATGGTCTTCATGTTTTCAATTTTACCTATTGGATCGTCTAAACTTATTACGTAGTCAATAGAGTCTAATAAACCGTCTACTCTTTTGTCATCAAGCAAAAGTCTGTCTAAAAGAGCTGCAGATAAATTACTTTCTTTTCCAGCTTTTATATCCAACTCGTTACTTTCAACTATGTTTTTTCTATTTCTAGAAATTGAATCTTTAATGGAATTCAATATTTTGTTTTTTTCATTTGTACTTAGCTTTGCCAATTCTTTAGAAGCTAATTTGGCTTTTTTCCCTATTTCTATTAGCACTTTATTCCCCCCTAAATAATGTCCCTACATCTTCTCCCTTAACAATAGACCTAAGAACTTTTAAATCCTTGCTATTAGCCAATACCATATCTATTCCTTGTTCCATACAAATTGATGCAGCATTTAGCTTCGTAACCATACCGCCCGTTCCTACAGAGGTACCAGCACCACCTGCACATGATCTAACTTCATCATCAATTGTGCAGATTTCCTTCATCATAATTGCTTCTGGGTCGCTAGGATTTCTGTCATAAAATCCATCTACATCCGAAAGTAGAATTAATAAATCAGCTTCTATAGCTACGGATACTAAAGCGGAAAGCGTGTCATTATCTCCAAATTGAATTTCATATGTGGATATAGTATCATTCTCATTTACAATGGGAACTACATTTAATTCTATTAATTCGTTAAAGGTATTTCTAGCATTTTCATTCATAACGGGATCAGTTATTATATGTTTTGTAACTAGAATTTGACCTACTGCGTAATTAAATTCGCTAAATGCTCTGGAGTAAGTCTGCATTAATGCAACTTGCCCTACTGATGCAGCAGCTTGTTTACCAGAGATGTCTTTAGGTCTTTCTGTAAATCCCATTCGCTTTGCACCTGCTGCAATTGCTCCTGAAGATACCAATACTACATCTATACCTTGGTTTTTTAGATTTGATATTTCCCATGCCAAATCCCAGATTCTTTCTAAGTTCACTTCTCCGCCTTCATGGGTGATGGAGGATGAACCTACTTTAATAACGATTCGTTTTAATTCGTTGCTAAATTTTCTCATAGCAGTTCCCCTTTTTTAACTATATTGTAATTAATTTATGTTTTTAGTTTATAATAAATTACTTTGTTTTGCAATCTATATATATAACATTGGAAAAACCTCTGGATTATAGCACTCTCAGAGGTTTAAAATAATACTTCCAATATTCTTTTTTTAACTATCTAACTTTAACATCATAGCATTAATTGCTACTATAACAGTAGAGAGAGACATTAATATAGCTCCCACTGAAGGAGTTAATACTACTCCCATTGGTGCTAATATTCCTGCTGCCAAAGGAATGGCAATAAAATTATATCCTGCTCCCCACAATAAATTTTCTTTCATTTTTTTAGTGGTATTTCTAGAAAGTTCCAAAAATGATTCAATATCTCCTGGGTCTGATTGAATCAAAATTATATCAGCTGAGTCTATAGCAACCTTTGTGCCAGCACCTACAGCTACACCGACATCTGCTAAAGCTAGCGAAGGTGCATCGTTGACGCCATCACCCACCATAATAACAATTTTGTTTTGATTCTTCAATGATTCCACTAGTTTATATTTATCTTCTGGAGATTGATTTGACTTATAATCTATATCCAATTCTTCTGCTACAGCCTTTGCTGCTTCTTCGTTATCTCCTGTAGCCATAATTGGCGTTATACCCCTGTCTATTAGGGTCTTAATAAGTTCTTTGCTAGTAGGTTTTAACTCATCACCTAAAGCTACTGCTCCTATTGCATTTTCATTTTCAACTAAAATGCTTAGAGTAGCTCCTATTGGCAATTCGAGATCTAATTTTTTTCCATATGCTTTTTCACTAATCAGTTTATAGGTCTTCCCCTTTGTTCTTCCTTCTACTCCGGATCCAGATATTACATCAACTGAATCAAAATTCGTTGGTATAATATCTTTTTCTTTTAAATAATTTACGATAGATTGGGCGATAGGATGGCTAGACCCACTTTCTATTCCACCAATTAAAGATACAAATTCATCTTCTGTATAATTTTTATCTAAAATAAATAATTCCAATACTTTAAATTCACCAGTAGTTAAAGTACCTGTTTTGTCCAATATCATTACATCAGCTTTATTAGCAAATTCCAATGCTTCTCTATCCTTTACTAATAAGCCCCTACTAGCACCTAGACTAGTACTTCTAGCTATTACCAAAGGAATAGCTAAACCCAAGGCATGTGGACATGCTATTACAAGTGTAGTTACGGTGAAATTAATTGCAGTTTGTAAATCTTCTACTGTCAACCATACGAAAAATGCAATGGCAGAAACAATCACAGCTATATAAAATAACCATCCAGCCACCTTGTTTGCCAGACCTTCAGCACGAGATGGTTGATCTTGAGCTTGGCCAATTAAGGTTTGGACTTGGGAAATAAAAGACTTTTCTCCTGTCTCCTGGACTTCTATAAATAAAACTCCATCGCCGTTTGTAGATCCTCCTATCACCGTATCATTTACTTCTTTTAAAATAGGTTTAGATTCTCCTGTCAATAGAGCTTCGTTTACTCGTGATTCCCCTCTTATAACTATCCCGTCAGCAGGTACATTTTCTCCACCTTGTACCCTCACTATATCTCCAATTTTAAGTTCAGAAACAGGACGAATTTCTATGGATTCATCTTCTTTTAATACATGTGCATCCTTTGGTAATAATTCAGCAAGGGATTTTTGCGCATCTCCTGCATCTCCAACTGCTCTCATTTCTATCCAATGTCCCAATAACATTATTAATATCAATGAAGTAAATTCAAAAAAGAAGTCCATAATATGTTGACCTGAAATATATTTTGAGATTACCGCATAAATACTATAGACATAAGAAACTGTAATTCCCAAAGAAACCAATGCCATCATCCCTGGAGTTTTTTTCTTGAATTCTTCCATTGCTCCTTTATAAAAAGGTTTACCTCCATAGATTAAAAGTATTGTAGATAAAATGCTTACTATAATATCAGAATATGGAAATGTAAATTGAAAAGGAAGAGTCATTCCCATCATTGGCGATAATACCATTATAGGTATCGCGAGTGGCAAAGATTTTAAAAACAGTTCTTTAAAGTTTCCGTGATGATGTTGATGGTGGTCATCACTATGATGATCATGTCCTTTTTCATCTTCTCCATGAATTGCCTCATGATTATTGTGATTGTAATCTTCGTGGAGATGATTGTGATTATCTTCCATTTTCTCTTCACTGATCTTTTCTTCATTATGAGCTTTATGATGATTATAATCCTCATTTACTTTATTCATTCTTTCGTGATGCTTATCTTCATGATTTGTACTTTTTTTCATTTAGAATCCCACCTCCTAAATTTAGACCCAAAGAAATTATAAATTAAATTATCATATTAAGATATGAAATTTTATTTATAAAGTAATCTCAATAAATCTATTTTACTTACATACCCTTTTTATAACAAATATATTAAGATACCAAATCATAAATGTTTTTTCTATTAAAAAACCTCTGATGTTTTCAGCTAAATGCTAAAAATTCAGAGGTTTTAAATTATTTGGAATTAATTATTTTAATTCTATAGTTGCTCCAACTGCTTCAAGTTTTTCTTTAATTTCTTCTGCTTCTTCTTTGCCTACGCCTTCTTTAACAGCTTTTGGTGCTTCGTCAACTAAAGCTTTAGCATCTTTTAATCCTAAACCTGTAAGTTCTCTAACAGCTTTGATTACTTGGATTTTTTCTGCTCCTGCTGATGCTAAGATTACGTCAAATTCTGATTGTTCTGCAGCTGCTGCTCCTGCTTCTTCTCCACCTGCTGCTGGAGCTCCGCCTGCCATCATAACTGGTGCAGCTGATACTCCGTATTTTTCTTGAAGTGTTTCTACTAATTCGTTAAGTTCAACAACTGTAAGATTGTCAATTGTTTCAATAATTTGCTCAATAGTTAATTTTTCCATTATTATCCTCCGATATTTTATTATTAATAATATTTTTTTAAATTATTTGCTGTGATTATTCAACAGCAGCTTCTGTTCCTTGTCTCTCAGCTAGCGTTTCTGCTACGTGAATAAGATTTCTCAAAGGTGTATGTGTCAATTGTTGTGTAGTATTTACAAAGTTTGATATTGGAGAGCTTAAGCTTCCCACTAATTTACCGATGAGTACTTCTCTGGTAGGTATCTTCGCTAGTTTAGAGATTCCATCTACGTCTAAAACTTTATCTCCTAATAGACCAGCTTTAATTTCAAGTTTGGTATTTTCTTTAGCAAACTTAGTAGTTACTTTTGCCGATGCAGTTGCATCTGAGTTAGCAAAAGCTATTGCGTTAGGGCCTGTTAGATATTCTAGCATATCTTCATGTCCTAGATTTGTAAATGCTCTTCTCATTAAAGTATTTTTATATACCTTATAGTCTATGTCGTTGTCTCTAAATTGACTTCTAAGTTCAGTAACTTCTGAAACTGAAAGTCCTCTATAGTCAACTATAACAACTGAATGAGAATTACTAATTTTTTCTTCTATTTCACTAACGATAGCTTCTTTTCGTTTTAAAACAGTATCTTTCACTCTTTCACCTCCATAAAAAATAGTCTCACCGCAAACAAAAGGAGAGACTAGTTATCTATACTTAAT
>JAAZCH010000346.1 GCA_012513395.1 Tissierellia bacterium | reverse complement strand
TGGGAATGGGCGGACAGAGTAGTTATATTAAGTGATGGAAAAATAATTGCTGATGGTAATGCTAGAGAAATTCTGTCTAATGAAGAAATCTTAAAAAAAGCTAGTCTAGAAAAACCTGATTTGGTCAAATTTTATGACTTATTAGGTTTAGAAGGCGAGAAGTACCCTAGAAATTTTAAAGAATTAGAAAAAATAATATGTGAAAATAAATAACACCCAGCCGAATTTTGTCGATTGGGTGTTATAAAAAATTTACTTCAATTGATATCCAGTTTGTAAAATAGATTCTCTAACTAGGATATCCATAGCTTCAAGTACTTTGTTATTTGCAAATTTACCTAGTGGCATTAATGAAAGTTCTGTACATGAAAGTATTATACCATCGGGGTTATATACTTCAAACAATTCTTCTAAAAGCTCAATGAAATCAGGTCTATCTACTATATTTGTACTTTTAATTTCATAAATTAAATCGTTGATTTGAGTTACGTATTTTTCATCTAAATCTAATATCTCTATGTTGTTAGGTTTAGCATATTTTTCATAAACTCCAGCTTGTTTAGTTCCAACTGTTGATAATACCAAAGCTTTTTTTCCATATTTAAGAGAAAATTCTTTCATAGTTTCATCTATCATATTTATAATTGGAATATCCGTAAGATTTTGGACTTCGTCATAAAAATAATGGAATGTGTTGCATGGTATAGAAATTCTTTCTACATTAGCAGCTTCCATAATCCTAATATCTTCAGATACTGCTTGGATTATCACATCATGATCTAATTTTTCTACAATAACACTAGTTCTATCTGGCATGGTAGAATGACTAGATATTACTGTCCAAATATGTTCTTGATCTTTTGTAGCCTCAGTGCTATCGATTATTCTAGAAAAGAAAATACTTGTAGCTAATGGGCCCATACCACCAATTATTCCTAATTTATTTTTCATAGTAAAAATATTATATTACAAATAAAAAAATTTTTCTACTATACGTCTTGTATATTTTTTGATTTCAAGGAATCTATATTAGACTCTGTTCTAGAAATGAATAGGGCGCAAGTTAAATCTCCTAATACGTTTAGAGATGTTCTAATCATATCTAGTATTCTATCTACACCTGCTACTAATGCGATACCTTCAACAGGAAGTCCGACTCCTTGCAATACCATTGCAAGCATTATCATACCTGCTCCAGGGACACCTGCTGTTCCAACAGATGCTAGTGTCGCAGTAAGAACGATTGTCATTTGTTGGCCTAAGTCTAAATTCAATCCATAAACTTGAGCGATAAAGAGAGCGCAAACTCCTTGGTATATTGCAGTTCCATCCATATTAATTGTCGCTCCTAGAGGAAGAACAAAACTATAGATTGGCTGTGGGATGTCTAAGTTTTCAGCTGATTGCATCGTCACTGGTAACGTTCCAGATGAAGAAGATGTTGTAAAAGCAGTTGCCCATGCTGGGAAAGCTTTTTTGAAAAATTCAATTGGATTCAATTTGCTTAAGAATTTTACTGAAGCACCATAAATAAATACTATATGAATTATGGACGCTAAGTAAATTACTACAATAAGTTTCATCAACGGCAACAAAACAGCTGGTCCATTTTGTGCAATTACTGGAGCCATTAAACCGAAAATACCAAATGGAGCAAGTTTCATTATTCCAGCAGTAATAGCGTACATTGCTTCTGCTATAGAATCAAAAATTTGGAAAACAATTTGGCCTTTTTCCCCAATAATTAAAAGTCCAACTCCAAAAATTAGTGCGAATACAATAATTTGAAGCATCTCTCCACTTACAATCGCATTTAAAGGATTTGAAGGAATGATATTAATTAACGTTTGGATAAATGGTGGCGCTTCTTTAGCTTCATAAGCTAAACCAGTAGTATTTAAAGTAAATCCTCCACCAACATTTAAAATATTGCCTAATACTAAACCTATTACTATTGCGATTGCTGTTGTAATAAAGAAATAAATAAATGTTTTCGCCCCAATCCTACCTAACTTAGTGACGTCTTCCATACCTGCTACACCTACTACTAATGATGAGAACACCATAGGTACTATAATCATTTTGATCAGATTAAGAAAAACTGTCCCAATTGGTGCTATGTATGTAGTTGCAATTTCAGGCGATCCTTGTAAAAAATAACCTACAATAATACCAATTACCATACCAATTAGAATTCTAATTGCTAACGTCATACTACCTTTTTCAGTACTTTTTGACATTTTGATACCCCCTTATATAATATTATTTTAATTATAATCAAAAGACAAGGGATAGTCAAATATAGATAATTAATTTACATATTATAATAAATTTAATGAATCAAACAAGGACAAATAATTAATATATTCAAGAAAAGTATTAATAATATTATTTAATCAAAATAAAATATTATTATAATAAAACAAAACCCCTCAATCCTTTTTGGATTTTTAGGGTTTAGTTTATAATAAATTTCTATAATTCGATATCTGGATCCTTTATGTCGTTATCAACAACATAAACGAAATCGCCTTCAGTTTTAGTAACGAATGTGGAAGCTGTTAAGTCTCCTAATACGTTTAGAGATGTTCTCATCATATCTAAGATTCTATCTACACCAGCTACTAAAGCTATACCTTCTACAGGCAGACCAACACTTTGTAAAACCATAGCTAGCATAATCATACCAGCTCCTGGCACGCCTGCAGTACCTACAGAAGCCAATGTTGCTGTTAAAATAATAGTCAGCTGTTGAGAAATACTTAAATTCACTCCAAATACTTGAGCTATAAATAGTGCACTAACTCCTTGATAAATTGCAGTGCCATCCATGTTTATTGTTGCACCCAATGGAAGTACAAAACTAGAAATAGGTTGGGGCACACCCAATGTTTCTGCACATTGCATCGTAACAGGTAAAGTACCTGATGATGATGAAGTTGTAAATGCAGTAGCCCATGCAGGGAATGCTTTTTTTGCAAATTCTATTGGGTTTATTCCAGATAAGAATTTTACAGACAATCCGTAAACTACTACTATATGAACTATACTTGCAAGGTAAACGATCGCTATTAATTTTAAAAGTGGTAACAATACTTCTGGTCCGTTTTGCGCAATTACTGGAGCTATTAATCCAAAAACTCCTATTGGAGCCAAAGACATTATAAATCTTGTTATTGCATACATAGCTTCTGCTATGGAATCAAAAATGCTAAATACGATTTTACCTTTTTCTCCGATAACCAATAATCCAACTCCGAAGATTAAAGCAAATACTATAATTTGAAGCATATCACCGTTAACAATAGATTTTAAAGGATTGGAAGGAATAATATTTACCAAAGTTTGAATAAATGGTGGCGCTTCTGCAGCTTCATATGTTATATCTGCAGCACTTGGT
>JAAZCH010000345.1 GCA_012513395.1 Tissierellia bacterium | reverse complement strand
TTGGTTATAATTATTTGACCGTCCACAGAATCTGGATTAATATTATGCTCAATTCCATTTGGGTTAATTATGGAAGGAACATTCTCATTGCCATATCTAATTCTTGCAACTCTTTCAACAACTCTCTCTATAGCAAATCCACTTTTAGATTCGAAGCTACTAACGAAAACCATTGTTGCTGTAACTAACTCATCAAGTTGTGAAAGCAAAAAATTATATCTTTTCTTGTTATAGTTAACTGCAAAATCATCTTCAATTGTATCAATCAGTCTTGAGAACTCAGCAAAAACAATATCCTTAACAATTATTTCTATATCCGTTAAATCTACTTTCTCAGCTCTGCCCTCATCAGTAATTTGTAAATCCTCAATTTCCTGTTCTTCAATATCTGTATCTACAATTTTCTGATTTTTAGTTGTATATGATGATTTTTCCTCTTTGCTTTTATTTTTGACTATTTTAATTTGATTGGTTGCATCATCAACTTCTATCTTATCCTTTTCATCTATAACTTTTACTTCCTCACTTTCTTCATTCAAAACATGTATTCTTTTACTTTCTTCCAAATTATTCATTGTTACTCAACTCCTTTAAATAATTCTGAGATATTCATACCAAATCCTTTAGCTATCTTCTCTATGTTAAGAAGCGATATGTTTCTTTTTCCAACCTCAACAGAAGCTAGATATGTTCTATCCATTCCAATTTCCAAAGCAAATTTTTCTTGACTTAAATTTTTTCCCTTTCTGATTTTTTGTACATGTTCACCAAATTTTTTCAACATATTCTTCACCTCTTTATTATCTTTATATATCATTTAGCATACTTTCTATGTTGCATATCAGTCAACGGACTTTGAGTAACATTGCATAGTAATAAATTCATACGATCAATCTAAAAAAACGGTGCAGTCCGAAGACCACACCGCCAAATTCTTATCTTCCTTCTCCTGTATGAAGCTCATTGAGTAAGTCTTTTGCTTGTTTAGCATACTTTTGCAACTCTGTTGAGTCCTTCTTATGCTTCTTAATCGCCCCTAAAATCGATTCATTTTTCTCTTCTTGACCTTTCCCTCTACTTCTTGCTTTTAAGAGCTTAGAATCGAGTATACGGACGTTTGTATGCTCTTTTCCATTCTCATCAATATTTTTCCTGACCTTCCCGAATAGCTTTACAAAATCCCCCTTATTAAATGTTTCAGGGATCTTTGCCTTATCTTCATAGGCAGAGCAGTTATGAAAAACCTTGTCGCCTTGTTCATTATTTGAAACGACAGTAAAATTTACCACCTTAAAAGATTCACCTTGATTGTTTTGAAGTGCTAGGCTTTCAACATCTTGAGCAATGTTGCCTACAATATTTATAAGGTCATCTCTTTCTTCTTCAATACCTACGTCCTCTTGAATAAGTCCCTGCTCTTTAAGATTATCTATGACATAGTCGAACTCATCATTTAACAAGCCCTGTGTGTCATTATCCATATAGGATTGATAAATACTGTCAAGGGCATCCATGTCATTTATTCCTTTTTCAAAGCTTATTAACCCCTTAACAAAATCCTCGTAATTTTCATTAGCCATTGCTTCGATGGCATCTCTCATTTCCTTATAATCCATTATGTTATCCTCCTAAATAAAATAGGGAGCTTTCGCTCCCTTAACGTTCTCTATCATTTTCCTTATGTTCTTTTTCTTTATCCTCTTTATTTTGATTTTCTTTGTACTCTTTAATTTGTCCTAATATAGATGGTTTTTCCCCCTTATTTCTTGCGTGCAGATTATCATCTACATCATAAGTCGATTCAAAGTAGTCACTATCTCTAAAGTCATGGTCATAACGGTCAGCGATGCCATCATTATCTAAGTCTTTTTCTAATGGATCGTAAAGATTTCCTTCATCATTGATGGCTAAACCTGTTACTTGCATAAGATCCTCTGAATCCATATAGACCAAATCACTGAAGTTTGCATAATGAACGCTCTCAATCATTGCCTCAATAGTTTCTTCTTCCGTCATCCCTTTCTCTCCAAATTTTTCTGTTGCAACTAAAATGTCCTCGTCTAAATATAAAGACCAGGACTTCTCTTCCAGATTAAGTTCATATGAGATTGAGTTTCTCCCGTCAGGCGTTTCCGTATATGCAATACCTACATGAGCCAAATCAGGGTAAAGAGTATCAAACTCATCATACGAGTTTTCGCTGTCATATTC
>JAAZCH010000007.1 GCA_012513395.1 Tissierellia bacterium | reverse complement strand
CAAAATAAAAGAAACATTATCCCAATTTGAATATGAAGTATATAAATTACTTATAAATGACTTTACATATATAGAAATATCTAAAATATTAAATAAAACACCAAAACAAATAGATAATACAATCCAAAGAATAAGAAACAAAATTAAAAACCTAATATAACTTGAAATAAGCATTAAAATAATATAAAATATATATAGTGGAGAAATAAAATGGAAGAACAAAAAAAATCTAAAAAAAATAAAATACATACTATTTTAAATATTATTTTATCAATCATAGCAGTAGCAGGAATAAGCTATGCTTATTTTGCTGCGGATATAAGAAACTCAGAAACCACATCAACAATATTTGGAGATGCAGGAGAAATGGTAATAAACTATGATGGAGGACCAAATATTGTAGTAGGGCAAATGACCCCATCAAATGATCCATTTGCAACAAAAAAATTCACAGTAACCGGAAATTCAAGCATAACTTCTACCATGTATTATAATATATCAATCATAAAAGAAAGTAATACATTCACAGACTATGGACTAGCATATAATTTAACATCTACTAACACAAACAACAACGGAACTATAATTCCATCATCAACAAAAGATTTATGTTACTTTTTAACCGGAGAAGGAGAAGAAGTTCTAGGAAATGGAACATTTACTGGTCCTACAAATGGAAATAAAGTCCATACATATACATTAAAATTATATTTTCCAGATGAAGAATATCAAATAGAGAATCAAAGTAAATCATTTGAATTCTACATAAGTATTAGAGAAGGAGAAAAAACAGCATCTGAGTGTAAGCAAATACCTTCAATAGGAGATTTAATCTTAGCTAACAACGGTGGCGCAGAAAACATAACAGAAGCACCTACTTCACTATTTGATTCTATTAACACAAGTGATGAAAATAAAATGTATAAAATGGAAGATGACTATGGAGACTCTTATTATTTTAGGGGAGCGCAGTCTTATGTAAATAATAATCTAATCTTTGCAGAACACCAATGGAAAATAATAAGAATAAATGGAGATGGAAGCTTAAGAATAATCTATAATGGAACATGCCCAGGAAACTCATGTACAATAAATACAACCGGAACTGGAACGCATATGATGCTGCCATCAGATAACTCATTATATAACTCAAGTGGTACTTCAGCATATAATTTAACAAATAGAGATGATAATAAATATGTAGGGTATATGTATGGAGGAGCAAATGGAGAAGCATCAACAAGTAGATTACAAGCTACAACAAATGAAACAGATACCCATATAAAATCATATTTAGATGAATGGTATAAAATAAATATAAGTGGAACCAATTATGAAAATTATATATCAGACACATTATTTTGTAATGATAGAGAAATAGATACAAGTTACGGAACAGGCTTAGGATATGCACAAAATCAAACAGGATACATGGCTAGATATAGACTTTATACAAATAAAACACCAAGTATAAAATGTAATGATCAAAACGATAGATTTACAACAATAAATTATAATAATCTATCAGCACCAGGAAATAATAAATTAGACTATCCAATAGGATTATTAACAGCAGATGAAGGATCACTTGCTGGATTAAAAAATGGTTCAAGTAACTCAACAAATTATTTATATACAAATCAGATATTTTGGACTATGTCCCCGTATACCTTCAATAGCTCTGATGCTTATGTGTGGAGCGTCCTTTCGGACGGCCGCCTCGACTATGACGGCGTCAATCTTGCGAGGGGCGTGCGCGGCGTCTTAAATCTGGCCTCTAATACGCCTATTACAGGGACAGGAACAACTCTTGACCCCTATGT
>JAAZCH010000344.1 GCA_012513395.1 Tissierellia bacterium | reverse complement strand
CCACAGCCAAAATTTTCACCTGCTACAATAAAATCTCCTGAATTTACTTTTTCTGCAAAAGTTTCATCTATGTCTATCATGCAGTATTTTGCAAGTTCTTTTGGGTCTGTGGTGTTTAGATATCTTGCTGGAATGATTACGTCTGTATCTATATTATCTTGGTATTTAAAAACTTTTCCCATTATTTTACCTCCTCTAATGTGCTAGGATTAGTGATGATACCTGTGATTGCAGATGCTGCTGCCACTGCTGGGCTAGCTAGGTAAACTTCCGAATCGATATCTCCCATACGTCCGATAAAATTTCTGTTTGTCGTAGAAACTGCTCGTTCACCTTTAGCTAAAATTCCCATATAACCTCCTAAACAAGGTCCACAAGTAGGTGTGGAGAAACTAGCTCCTGCGTCGATAAATATATCTGCTAATCCTTCTTCCATACATTGCTTGAATATTTCTTGGGTAGCTGGAATTACAATTGCTCTAACTCCGTCTTTTACTTTATGCCCTTTTAAAATTTCTGCGGCTTCTCTCATATCCTTTATATTTCCATTTGTACAAGAACCTATAACTACTTGATGAATTTCAATTTCTCCAAATTGGTCAAAAGTTTTTGCATTACTTGGAAGGTGTGGGAAGGATACTGTAGGTTTAATAGTAGACAAATCTATTTCATAAGTCTCTTCGTACTGGGCATCTTCGTCAGCTGTAAATTCTTTCCATTCACGATCTGTTCTGCCTTTAACAAATTCTCTCGTCACTTCGTCAACTGGGAAAATTCCATTTTTGCCACCGGCTTCGATAGCCATATTGGAAACTGTAAGTCTGTCGTAAATTGTTAAATTCTTTACTCCTTCTCCAGTAAACTCCATGGATTTATATCTCGCGCCGTCTACTCCAATCATGCCGATGATGTGAAGTATTAAATCTTTTCCCGAAACGTAAGGTTGAAACTCTCCTGTCAAAACGAATTGTAACGCACTAGGAACTCTAAACCACGCTTTTCCCGTTGCCATTCCCGCTGCCATATCCGTAGAGCCAACCCCTGTGGAAAATGCTCCTAAAGCGCCATAGGTGCAAGTGTGAGAGTCTGCACCAATTACTACATCTCCGGGAATAACTAAACCCTTTTCTGGTAGAAGGGCATGTTCAACTCCTCCTCTTCCGGCGTCGAAGAAATTTTTGATTTCATATTCAAAGGCGAAATCTTTGGATATTTTATTTTGGTTAGCGCTGTTGATGTCCTTTGCTGGAACGAAATGATCCATTACTATGGCGATTTTTTCCTTATCAAATACATCTCCATCAGTCATTTTGTGGAATTCTCTAATTGCTACAGGTGTGGTGATGTCATTTCCTAAAACCAAATCTAAATCCGCTTCAATAAAATCTCCTGGTTTTACGAAATCTACTCCTGCTGCATTTGCTAAGATTTTTTGGGTCATTGTCATTTTCATTTTGCTGGGTGTCCTTTCTCTTTGTAATATGCTACGTTGTTCAGTCCGTTTATATATGCTAAAATACTGGATTTTATAATGTCTGTACTAAGTCCTTTTCCGAAGAAAATTTTGTCCTTATAATTAAGTCGTAGTGTCGTTTCCCCCAGGGCGTCTCGTCCTTCAGTTACGGAACGGATTTTGAAATCGTCTAATCTAATATCCTCCCCGATAATATCTTGAAGTGCTCGGAAGGCCGCAGAAATTGGTCCATCTTCTGTGGCTGTGGCTTCGACTCGATCGCCCTTATACTCCAAGGCGATAAAGGTGGTGGATTTTTTGTTGCTGTAGCTTTGGGAACTGTAGTCCAAGAGCTTGTAGTCCTCGATAAACCGTGCCATATTTTCTGAGGCCAAAGCGATAATATCATCCTCGTAGATATTTTTCTTCTTATCCGCCAGTTCTTTGAATTTTCCGAAGAGATCTTCTAATTTCACCTCGTCAAAGTCGTAACCCAAATCCTCAAGTTTTGCCCGAAAGGCGTGTTTACCCGAATGTTTTCCTAGTACGAGATTTGTAGATTGTTTCACTCCTACAGATTGGGGAGTCATAATTTCATATGTGGATTTTTCCATCAATACTCCATGTTGATGAATTCCAGATTCATGGGCGAATACATTTGCTCCTACGATGGGTTTTGTTGGGCTAATTTCTTGTCCAATAATAGAAGAAAGTAACTCTGATGTTCTAAAAATTTCTGTAGTATTTACATTTGTACCAGAACCGTAGTAGTCTCGTCTAGTATCTAGTGCCATTACGATTTCTTCAAGGGCAGCATTTCCAGCTCGCTCTCCGATTCCATTTATAGAACATTCCACTTGGGTAGCTCCTGCAAGAACAGCCGCTAAGGAGTTGGCCACTGCTAAACCTAAATCATTATGGCAATGAGTAGAGATATCCACGTTGTTGATCCCTTTTACATTGTCTTTTACGCCTTTAATCATCTCGTAATATTCTTGGGGCATCATATATCCCACAGTGTCAGGTAAATTAACTACAGTAGCACCTGCTGCGATTGCCCCTTCTAAAACTCTATATACGAATTCAGGCTCACTTCTAGAATAATCCTCACAAGAAAATTCCACATGATCGATAAATTGTTTTGCATAAGCTACAGACTCTACAGCTTTTTCATAAACTTGATCTTCAGTCATTCTAAGTTTATGCTGCATATGAAGAGGTGATGTAGCTATAAATACGTGAATTCCAGGATGTTTCGCATCCTTTACAGCCTCAATGGCTTTGTCTATATCTGATTTTACACATCTAGCTAAGCTAAGTACGATGGGTTTTGTAACAGTATTTGCAATTTCTTTAACAGCCTCAAAATCTCCAGGAGAAGAAGCAGCGAATCCTGCCTCAATAATGTCTACCCCTAAAGTCTCTAATTGTCTAGCAAGTCTTCTTTTTTCAGTTAAGTTCATGCTACATCCCGGCGATTGTTCTCCATCTCTCAAAGTAGTATCAAAAATCTTAATCATTATATTTCCCCCTAATATTTAAAATAAAAAACGTCTCTGTAATTTACAGAGACGTTGAAAACGCGGTACCACCCTATTTATCCATCAAAAAGACGGATCCCTTAAGTGCAAAGTAACGCTTAGCTTACGTATAGTTTTTAGTCTATATGCTCCGGAACGAGAAATATCTTTAGTATATTATCGCTTTCCACCAATTAGCGACTCTCTATAAAATACATCGGATATGCTTTCCTTCAAAACAATATTAAGACTTATTCTATAAAAATTTTCAACTAAAGTCAAGAGTAAATTTCAAAATATTTAATTTTACACGAAATTTACACTATTTCTAAACTAAATACATTTAAATTTTCACGAGCAAAGACAGATTTATAATAATTGATGTTCAAATTCCTCAATTTCTTCAGGAGTAAGTAACTTTTCCTTTTGTTCCCCTTCCCAGTGAACCAATAAGGCAATGGCTATTCTAATTACAACTAATCCACCTACTTGAATTAACTTAGTAAATGAATCTGCAGTAAGAGTTTTTAAAATTTCCGCAGCTAAGAAAATTTCCAGAGCCGTAGAAAGTCCCCCATTTAAAATTAAATCCTTTTGAGCCAATAAGAAGTCAAATTTTTCTACAAAAATCAAATCCCAAAAACTTCTACCTACAGCATAAATTACTACGAATAACCCCATAAATTCAATAATAGTAGCAACAAATTCCACCACCGTAACAAACAACTCGTGCAATTTAATCCCCCTTTTAATATTAATAGCTAGATTATAGCATAAAGTATTGAGAATTCCAAAGAAGTAGTAAGCAATATTTACAATTTT
>JAAZCH010000343.1 GCA_012513395.1 Tissierellia bacterium | reverse complement strand
ATTCTTAACTGTGTATAGAGTAATTGCAGCTCTTATCGTTTTCGTAGGAGCTACAATGGAAATGGATTTTGTATGGAATGTCAGTGACCTTTTAATGGGAATAATGACAATAATAAATGTTCCGATAATTTTAATATTAGGCGGACAAGCTATGAACAGCTTAAAAGATTATATCGCGCAAAAAGACAAAGGATTAGACCCTGTTTTCAAAGCGTCATCTATTGGACTGGACGAAAGCAAATTAGATTATTGGAAATAATTTAAGAAAGGAGACACGGACTTGGATTTTGAATTATTAAATAAAAAAATTGAAGAAATTGTTACTGGCAGCGAGAAATTTAAAACTAAAGGAGAAGTTGCGACCTATATTCCTGAACTGGCAAATGTGGACGAAGATAATTTTGGATTAGCCGTTGTGACAGTTGATGGAAAAGTTATTTTATCAGGAGATACGGATCTTAGATTTTCTATCCAATCCATTTCAAAAGTAATTTCACTTATAATGGCATTGGAAGACAATGGCGAAGAATTTGTATTTGAAAGAGTAGGATGCGAGTGCAGTCCATATGCTTTTAATCACGTAAATACCATTACTACAAAGGCGATGAACCCATTTGTAAACGCTGGAGCAATTTCCACAACATCACTTATAAAAGGAAATGACTCTGAAGAAAAATTCCAACGATTTATGGAGAAGATAAAAGTTTTAAGTAGTGATGACGATGTAACATTTATGGAAAAAGTTTATAACTCCGAAATGGAAACTACTGACACGAATAGAGCGCTTTTCTATTTACTTCGTAGCAAAGGAATATTCGATGTAGATGTGGAAGATGGACTGAATAGATATATCGCAGGATGTTCAGTAGGCGTAAATGCAAAAGATTTGGCTCAAATTGCAGCAGTTTTGGCAAATGGCGGAAAGTGCATTGAAACAGGCGAAGAGCTAATCGATAAGAATATTGTACGTAAGACTCTTGCTTTGATGTCTACTGCTGGAATGTACGAAGAAAGCGGCAAATATCAAATGACCGTAGGCTTTCCCCTTAAAAGTGGAGTAGGTGGCGGAATTATGGGAGTAGTACCAGGAAAATTCGGAATCTGCACTTACTCACCAAGACTTGATGAAACTGGGAACAGTTTAAGAGGAAGAGTAGTATTAGAAGAACTTTCTAGAGAATTAGGCTTAAGTTTATTTGAATAATATTATTGAAAGAGAAAGTGTTAATCGACACTTTCTTTTTTGATACTAAAAATTTTAAAATTATAGCTTCGCAACCAAAAGTTGCGTAATAGTTGGTGGATGTAACTGACAATTTTAGATATTATATAAATATCAAAAGCAAAGGAGGAGTTTAACAGTTATGAAAATTAGTGTGCCCATTATTATAATAAGTCTTTTAGTATATATTATTATAGGAGCTGCCGTAATTTTTTTATTTGTTACTTTAATACGAGCGCTGCTAAAATATATTAACTCAAGTGATGTCCGCAATGAAAAAAAGTTAGTTAGAAATAGTCTGGGAGAGGTTTTGAAAATTCATAGAACAAATTTGAAAATGACGCAAGAGTTTGTTGCTGAATCATTGGGAGTAAGCAGACAAGCTGTATCCAAATGGGAAAACGGAACAGCAGATCCATCCACATCAAACCTTATTTCACTTGCAAAATTATATGAGATTGACCCAGAGGAATTAATTAAATCTGTAACTAAAGAAGACGATAAGTAAGATTACTTGAAAAGAAAAAAAGAAAGTTCATATTATCTGAGCTTTCTTTTTAGTTTTATTTTTAAAATTAAAAGAACATAACTACGTCATTTATATTTTTCAAAAGTGCCACTACACTCCATGCGGTAATCACACTGGATTTTGGATTGTTTAAATCTTTTTTAGCGGTGATTTCTATCGTAGCTTTTGCGACTTTACTTTCTAGAAAAATTTTGTGAGTGTTGTCTTTGGATTTTGGATTGCTTATCAGCTCCACCTGAGTATTTTCAACTCCTGAAACTGCAATAGACGTAGCCACGGCTACATTTACATTCTTAGGAAATCCTTTAATTGCTTTTTTTGCATTGTCTTGAAAGATAATTTCTTTCTCTGTTTTAGACAGATTTTTATTTTCTAAATAAGGTGCACCTGCCCAACTTTCAGGAGATTTAGAAGTTTGGATTTTTGCAATTGCATTTGGATCTAAAGAGAAAGTACGCATCAAGTCAAACCCGCCGATGGCACCTGATGCGATGTGGATTTTGGCGCCAGAGTTTTTTGCAGAGTTTTGAATTTTATCATAGAAACTATTATCTTCCAACGCTCCAACAGAAATTATAATTAAATTAACTCCCTTATTTAATATATCTACTGCATATTCTTTTATAGCAGATGCGCTGGCGAATTCTGCCACATAGTCTGGATTATGTAAATGTAATTCGTCCAAAGTTTTGTAAGTTTTATAACCATTTTCTTCAGCTTCTCGTCTCTTTTCATCATTTCTTATTAAGATTCCATTTATTTCATAATCATCTGCCAAATAGTCTTTAAATAAATCCAAAAATATTTTACTCAAAGCCCCATAGCCAATTAATGCAATTTTCTTTTTCATAAATGCCTCCAAATATTTTGTATAAGTATATGATATTTTATTTTTTCAGTATTTACAAGCTTGCATAATATAATAAATAACTATGGAATCAATATTATGATACAATGTAATTTATTATTGTTTAGGGAGGTCATGGTGAGAAAAGATTACATCAATATAATAACTTCACTAGTTATTTTTGGCTCTATAGGAGTATTTCGAAATTTTATTCCTTTTCCATCTAGTGTAATATCTTTTGCTAGAGGTTTTTTAGGAACTTTATTTTTATTGTTAATGGTATTAATTCAAAAAAGACCTATAGACAAAAAAGGAATGAAAGAGAATTTTAAAATTTTAGCTTTTTCGGGAATTTTAATTGGCATAAATTGGATATTTTTATTTGAAGCTTATAGATTTACAACGGTAGCGGTAGCTACGATGGCTCTTTATATGCAGCCCACTTTTGTAATATTAGCTTCTCCCTTTGTGTTAGGAGAAAAACTTTCATCTAAAAAATTATTTTGTGCTTTTATTGCGATTTTAGGAATGATTTTAGTTTCAGGAATTTTTAAAACTGGACTTGAAGGAACGAAAGGTATTGTCTTTGGGTTAATTGCTGCATTGTTATATGCAATCGTCATTATATTAAATAAGTTTATAAAATCCAATATCGAACCTTATGAGAAGACAATAATTCAGCTATTATTTGCCACTTTAATAGTAATGCCATATATTTTTTTGACAGAAGATGTTACTGCTTTAAAGTTTACTCCTACGATTATCATAATGCTATTGATTGTTGGGTCTGTCCATACAGGGATTGCTTACTCACTTTATTTCAGTTCTATTGAGAGTCTATCAGCCCAGACGATAGCGCTACTCAGCTATATTGACCCAGTGGTGGCAGTATTTTTATCTGCGATAATTCTAAAGGAGAATTTGACGCTTCCAATCATTATCGGTTCAGCAATGATTTTGGGTTCAGCCTATTTCGGCGATAGGGTAAAATAGATATAAATTATTTATTAAATATTTAAATAAATAATAAATTTATTAAAAGTAGATGGAAATCTCTTTTAGATTGATGACAAACTTTATTAAGGTCGGAATATCATTCTTTTTCGAGGGTATATGGCCGCCGGCCCGAGGGT
>JAAZCH010000342.1 GCA_012513395.1 Tissierellia bacterium | reverse complement strand
TATAAGTACAAATAAAGACAATATCATTGACTATATTTATATATTTAGAGACTTCATCGAAGAAATGAAACGAATTTTCTTTGGAAGAAGATAAATGATATGCAAATAACCTTCTAGTTTATCTAGGAGGTTATTTTAATGTGAAGTAATAACTAGGCTCAGGAGGCAACTCCTGGGTATTTTTCAATATACTGTAATTTATACAAACATAAAATAATTCTTCTCTTTAAATTATAAAAATTTCTATAACCATAAGCTATTCTCTTTATTAACTTAATCTTAGTTATTAAATCCTCCAACGGACCATTAGAAAATTTGTATTTAAGGGCATTATCTACATATTCTTTGTACTTTTTAGTTGTATTGATTGCAACCTTCACCTTTTCAGAAATGTAAATAGATTTTTGATAGTTTTCAATAACTGAATCTAAAAGTTGAGTATTAGCTATTCTAACAGCAGCCATAGCATTCTGGATACATTTGTAAGATCCATCTAAAATTGGATCAATATCTCTCATAAATTCTACAATAGAAGCTTGACTCATTAACTTATTGAAATGAGCAAAACGAAGGAACTTAGTAAAATTCAAATCATACTCATACTTTAAAAACAATCTCCAATACCTTTTTAAAACCTTGTACTCCTGAGAATTTTTATCCAAATTATTCATAATGGAGATACGAGTTTTATAAAGAACCCTTAAAACCATTCTTAACAATGATATTAGAATGATTAACTATCCCGCAAAAAGGACAAATTTTAGGTACATACGTAAGTTTACAAGAGAAAATATGCGTATCTATATAATTAATTTTCTTTTTAGAATAGAAGTTATCCTCAAAAAAGATATTTTCATCTTTAATATTTAATATAGATTTGCTAGAATTAGTATTGATAGACATTAAATACACTCCTTTATATTTTTGTGGTGACTATATTTTAGGAAATAGTGTAGGATATGTCTATCTTTTTTTACTATAACTAAAAAATAGTGCCAATGATTTTTTTCATCAACACTATTTAGTATAGAGCCACATTTAATTCATAATATATAATCTCATATATAAAAAAATAGCATTACTCAAAAATATATTAAAAAACATATTGACCTTTACCTTAGGGAAAAGATTATTATCAAAATGAAAGGAATAATAAATGGACAAGTTATACACTATCGGAGAAACTTCAAGATTATTGGGCGTTAGCACTAAAACATTAAGATATTATGATAAAATCGGGCTTTTAAAACCATCATTTATTGATGAAGATACAGGATATAGATATTATACATTCGAAAAATTTCATTATATTGATAGAATTAAGTATCTTCAGAGTTTTGGCATGGATCTGGACGAAATAAAAGAAATAATGGAATCTGAAGGAGTAAATGGGCTAGTTCAAGGACTGAATAAGAAGATAAATGAAAAAGAAGTAGAGCTTGAGAAACTTAAAGTAATAATCAAGGACATGAAATGGTACAGAGATTATTGGAATTATATTAATGATGAATTTGACATGCTACATTCGTACAGATTAGAACTACCAGAAAGATATATATTAAAAATTCCGTGTGAAGATGATTGGTTAAACTGGATTCATTCTCCAGAAGTTAATATGCAAAAGAAAAAGTCAGAGCTTAAAACTATGGAATTACAATATAGACGTCAGTATGGATATCTATTTCACTACGATAAATTTATACAAAAAGAATTTTTGCCTACTGATTACTTCATTTATATTAGTGAAAAGAAAGAAGGATCTGATTTTACAGTTCTTCCAGCTGGAGAATACCTCTGTATAATAGGCAAAGCAATTCAAAACAAATGGAATCCTCATTTAATTTCAGAATTTTTCGATAAGAAACAGCCAAAGATATGTGTAGCTCTTGAGTTTGAAGATAATCTAGATGATTACTTAGAAGCGAATTATGAATTTCAATTTTTTGTAGGATAGGTGATGAGAATGAAAGACCAGACAAAATTACTCAATTTTGGTATTGAGTATAAAAGAGCAATGCCAACATCTGAAGTTATGCCAATACATAATTCAACTGCATACGAAATTAATAGTATTTCTGAATATGATGATGCTGTTGAAGGCAGAAGCTATTATTATCAAAGAAGTTCAAATCCTAATAGAGATGGGCTTTCTGAAGGAATATCATTGTTAGAAAATGGGGAAGATACTCTAATAACTTCTTCAGGGATGGCTGCAATATCAACTTGTTTACTAAGTTTACTAGAAACTGGAGATCATATCATTTTTTCAAAGTCAATATATGGTGAGACTATAGAATTATCTTCAATGATTTTAGAAAAATTTGGTATAGAAGTAGATTATGTTGATTTTACAGATGTTAGTAGAATTGAAAACGCTATAAAAGAAAACACAAAACTGTTGTATTTTGAAATAATTACAAACCCATTAATAGAAATAATTGACTTAAGTGAAGTTGTAAAAGTGGCAAAGAAAAAGAATATATCTACGATTGTTGACTCCACATTTACTACGCCATTCTTAATAAATCCTTTAGATTATGGAGTTGATATTGTAATACACAGTCTTACAAAATTCATTAATGGTCATAGTGATGTTACTGGAGGTTCAATTACTTCATCTAAAGAGATTATAGATAAAATTAGTCCTAAATACTTATTATTTGGTAGTGTTATGGATGGATTTTCATCTTATCAAGTGGTTAGAGGATTAAGAACTTTTGGTTTGAGGATGGAGAAGCATAATTCCAATGCAAGAGCATTTGTAGAATTAATTAAGGACCATCCTGCCATTAAATATATAAATTACCCAACAGCAGCAGGATATAGGCAAAAAGAGTTAGCAGAAAAGTTGTTTGATGGAAATTATGGACCAATGGTTTCAATTAGAGTAACAGATGACTTAAAATTAGTAGATAAATTTGTCAAGGAACTTAAGATCGTTAGGTACTTAGGAACATTAGGAGGGTATAGAACTTCATTTGCTCATCCTGCCACTGCATTTAGGACCGAGTTTACAAGTGATGAACTAGTAGAAATGGGATTACATGAGGGCTTATTAAGATTTTCAATTGGATTAGAAGACATGGAAGATATTGCTAAAGATGTTATGAGCGCATTAAATGTATTTTTGTAATAAAAGGGGGATATTATGGAACAATTAACTATTTTAGTAGCTAGTATTTCAGATTGGTTATGGGGTACACCTTTAATTTCTCTAGTGATGTGTACGGGAATATTTCTAACTATTTTTTTTAAAGGCAGGTATCTAACAAAAGTAAAGTTTAATTTTGATAATACATATGGCAAGATGTTTGCTTCAGACAAGGGTGAAGGGAAAGGTACTGTTTCAGGGTTTGCTGCAGCATGTACTGCTTTAGCTAATACTTTGGGCGTAGGTAATATTGGTGGAGTTGCAACAGCTATAGTTTCAGGTGGTCCAGGAGCAGTATTTTGGATTTGGATTGCTGACATATTTGGAGTTTCTACAAAAGCTTGTGAAATTCTCATGGGACAAAGATATCGAGTTAAATATGAAAAGTCCATAGATGAATATGTAAGTGATAGATCTTTTGTATTTGAAGGTACAACAGGTTCTAGAGTAGGTGGTATAATAATAGCGCTATTTGTAATATTATTTGGACCTTGGACTAATGCAGTACAAAGTGAAGCAGTTACATCTTCAATAGCTCAATTAATTGATATTGATATGAGAATTGTATTAGCAATACTTGGTATAAGTGTATTTGTAACTGTATATGGAGGAATTAGAACTATTGCTAACACATTAGAAAAAGTAGTTCCATTCATGGCAATTGGTTATATTTTAGCAGTTCTAGTAATTACTCTACTTAATTTTCAAAACATTCCAGATGTAATAGTTTCAATTTTTAAAGGTGCTTTTTCTCCAGTAGCTGCTGCTGGTGGATTCTTGGGTGCTTCTATGAAAGAAGCAATAAGGTTTGGTATTGCAAGAGGAGTTTATTCATCTGATACAGGCACTGGCTATGGTATGGTTGCTCATTCTGCGGCTATAACTGACCACCCTATTAGACAAAGCTTATGGGGTTGGGGCGAAGTTATGGCAGATATGGTTATCTGTACTATGACAGCTCTTGCGATATTAATAACACAATCGCATATAAAATTTGGTGATATAACAAGTGCTGGTTTGACTACAGCGGCTTTTGGAGAAGCTCTAGGAACAGTGGGAGTTGTTTTTATGGCAATTGCAATTACAATATTTGCGTGGACAACTATAGTTGGTATGTATTATTCAGTAGAAAAATCAGTCAACTACATCTTTGGAGATACTAAATTCAATAAAGTTGCAACTAGATTATTTCTTTTATACTTTTTAGTACCAGTATGCTTGTTGCCAAATATAGAAGCAAACTTGTTATGGGCTATGACTGATTTAATAACTGGATTATATGTAATATTGACTGTATTTTTGATTGTAATGAACTTGAAGGAACTAAAGAGATTATTTAACGACTTTTGGGAGAGATTTATACCAGCTAAAGAAAGAGGTGAGAATCCTCCTATAGTTTCATACGGTGAGTTTATTGAAAAATAAACAATTTAAATGATAGTGCTCCACCACGCCTCTGTTATTCTCAAGCGAACTATGAACTGACCCCCAAAACTTGGACAAAAATTCAAGTGAGGGGGTTTTAGTATGGCGAAACATAGCATAGATCTAAAAATAAAAATTGTAACTGAATATCTTGAAGAAAAATCAAGTTACAATACATTAAATAAAAAACATAGTATAAGTATTTCTCTAATAAATCAATGGGTGAATAATTACAAAAATTTTGGTTTGAATGGATTAAAACGTTCTCGCAAAAATAACTCATACAGTGTAGAATTTAAGTCAGAAGTGTTAATGCCATTATGAATCTAGCGAAATGTCCTACAGGGAGGTTGCTAAAGTTTGGCATCAACAACCCATCAATGATAGCGAATTGGCGAAAAATCTATGAGATAGATGGACTTTCAAATAAACAAGGAAGGCCTATTAAATTGAATAAATCTAATAAAAAACCAAAAATTAAAGATGAAAAAACTAATACTTCATCAATCAGTTTAGAAGAAGCAAAGAAGAAGATCCAGGAATTAGAGCATGAAAATCGTATGCTAAATATTAAAAATAAATACTTGGAATTGAGGTTAGAAGAGAAAATGAGAGAAAGTCAAGAATCAGCCACAAACTCCAAGAAAGATACTTATTAAGGGTTAAAGATTTCCATCTTAACCCTTGAATTTTACATTGAATTAACAGATTAATGATATAATAAACTTTAGATTAGTAAGAATTATTTTTTAAAGAGCTAATCTTACATATGTAGGGCTTTTATTATGAAAATTACTTGTAAAATAAAAAATTTTACGCTTAATGATTGGGATTTTCCTATTACCTCCGCAAGATCGGAAAAATCTTACAATCAGTTAAGTGGTTCGTATATTTTAATCTAATGATATGGAGGAAGTGTGTATGACTAATGTTATAGAGGTGCGTGGGTTAACAAAAAAATATAAGGAATTGACAGCT
>JAAZCH010000341.1 GCA_012513395.1 Tissierellia bacterium | reverse complement strand
TATCATTTAGAATTGATTAGTCAAAACGAAGAACTGGCAATGGATTTGAAAGATATGATTAATAAATGGAATCTAAATGCCAAAATAGCTACTAGAAAATCCAGTTTTATAGTATACTTGAAGGAAGCAGAGCAGATTTCAGATTTTATGGCACTTATCGGCACTAGCCAAAGTTTATTAAAATTTGAAAATGTTAGAATAGTAAAAGATTTAAGGAACAACGTCAATAGAGTTGTTAACTGTGAAACTGCAAATATAAATAAGACGATAACTGCTTCTATGAAGCAGATAGAAGATATCAATTTCATTAAAGACTTAGGAAAATTTGATTTACTTTCTGAAGATATTAAAGAAGTGGCAAATCTCAGAATAGAAAATGAAGATTTCAGTCTAAATGAAATTGCCGAATTGACCAATGGTGAATATTCAAGATCCGGAGTCAATTACAGATTAAAAAAGATAAGTGGATTAGCCGAGAAACTTAGAGGTGCTGCTGATGAAAGAAATGAAAGTAAAATTAGTAAATGAAGAAGGTCTACATGGACGAGCTGCTGCAAACTTCGTAAGAGTTGCTAGTAAGTTCGATTCTGAGGTGAAATTAATTTCTGAAGACGTATCAGTAAATGGAAAGAGCATAATAGGAATTATGTCCTTAGGCGCTTTTCATGGTGAAGAATTAATTATTAGAACTGATGGCCCAGATGAAAATGTAGCTTTGAGGACTTTGGTAGACTTAGTTAACCAAAAACTTTAGGCGTAAATTTTTGTGTAAAGAATAAGAATTTAGATAATACAAAACAACTTCTAAGAAAAAGCGAGACAAATTATAAGGGGTTATTTTTATATGGTAAAAGTAAAATTCCGTATAAAAAGGAATTGGGTAAATTTTAATATTTTTCAATTGAAATCTAAAAGACTATAGTGGATAAGAGAATCCACTATTTTTTGCTTTAAATTATTTTTGATTTCTAAAAAATTAGAATTATTACACAATGAATTGATTGACTTAAGACATAAATTATGTTAGAATAAATGATTGCATAACATATATTAAAATGGGACATTATGCCCTATTTATATTTAGTACGATATTTTTTATTTGTTGTTCAAGTGAGAGGTGAGTTTGTTTACATGGCAAATCCTGTAAATTATGGCAAAAGAGTAAGAATGAGTTATTCCAGAATCAATGAAGTTTTAGAGCCGCCTAATCTGATAGAAGTTCAAAAAACTTCTTTCAATTGGTTTATGAGAGAGGGTCTAAAAGAAGTTCTTCAAGACGTATCGCCAATAGAAGACTACACAGGCGAATTGGTTATGGAGTTTGTTGAACACCAGATCGGGGAAGATAGAAAGTATACAGAAGAAGAAGCAAAGGATCACGATGCTAATTATTCTGCTCCTTTAACTGTAAAAGTTAGGTTGTATAATAAGTCCACAATGGAAATTAAACAACAAGAGGTTTTCATGGGGGATATGCCGATGATGACTGAAACTGGTACTTTTATCATCAACGGAGCTGAGAGAGTAGTAGTAAATCAATTGGTAAGATCTCCAGGGGTTTACTATAAGATTGAAAGAGATAAGACGGGTAAACCTCTCTATTCATCAACACTAATCCCAAACAGAGGTGCTTGGATAGAGTTAGAATCTGATTCAAAAGACATCGTATATACTAGAATCGATAGAAATAGAAAAATCCCTATGACTATATTAGTTAGAGCACTAGGGGTGGAAACTAGATCGGAAATAATTGAACTGTTCGGAGAATCTGAGCAGCTTTTTGCAACTCTAGAAAAGGATACAACTGAAAATAGAGAAGAAGCTATTATAGAAATTTATAAAAAGTTAAGACCAGGTGAACCTCCTACTTTGGATAGTGCTGAATCATTATTCAACAATATGTTCTTTGAACATAAAAGATATGACTTAGCTAATGTAGGAAGATATAAATTTAATCAAAAACTTTCGATTTCTGAAAGGATTAAAAATTATATTGCCGGTGAAAATATAATTGACATTGAAACAGGTGAGTTACTCGTTACTGAAGGTCAATTAATAACAAAAGAGATAGCAAAAAGTATAGAATACGCTGGAATAAATCACGTAATCATATTCAATAGAGACAATCAGCCAGTTAAAGTTCTTGGAAATAATTTTGTCGACTTAGAAGCGTTTGAGTTGGATGTAGAATTTGAAAAGTACGGATTGAGAGGAAAAGTTTACTATCCTCTGATGAAAGAATTAACGGACTCTTTTTCTGGTGATGAATTAGAAGAAGAAATCGAAAAAAATGTAAAAAAATTAAGTCCGAAACATATCATACCTGATGATATCTTAGCTTCAGTTAGTTATGAGATGGGCTTATTCCAAGATGTGGGTTTTGTAGATGATATTGACCATTTAGGTAATAGAAGAATTCGTTCAGTAGGTGAATTACTTCAAAATCAATATAGAATTGGTTTTTCTAGAATGGAAAGGGCAATTCGTGAGAAAATGACGATTCAAGATATGGAATCTAACACTCCACAATCTTTAATTAATATTAGGCCATTGACTGCGGCAGTTAAGGAATTCTTTGGAAGTTCCCAATTGTCTCAATTTATGGATCAAACTAATCCTCTAGCTGAGCTTACTCATAAGAGAAGAATGTCTGCCCTTGGACCTGGTGGTCTAAGTAGAGATAGAGCTGGGATGGAAGTTAGAGACGTGCACAACTCTCACTACGGTAGAATGTGCCCTATAGAAACTCCGGAAGGACCTAATATAGGTTTGATAACTTCTCTTACCACTTATGCTAGAATAAACGATTATGGATTTATTGAAGCTCCATACAGAAAAGCAATTAGAGGAACTGGTCAAGTAACTAGAGATATTGACTATATAACTGCTGATGTCGAAGATAAGCACATCATTGCTCAATCCAACGAGCCTATAGATGAAGATGGCTTCTTTGTAAATGAGAGAGTAGTTGCTCGTGGACAAAGTGGTATTGTAGACGTTTATGATGCTAAAGATGTTGACTACATGGACGTTTCCCCAAGACAGATTGTATCAGTGGGAACGGCTATGATTCCGTTTTTGGAAAATGATGACGCTAACCGTGCTTTGATGGGTGCGAACATGCAACGTCAAGCTGTGCCTCTAATCGTGACAGAAGCTCCCATTATAGGAACAGGTATAGAATATAAAGCTGCTACCGACTCAGGTGTAGTAATAATTTGCGAAGACGATGGTGAAGTTTCTAAAATCTCTGCAAATTATATAGATGTGAAAAGAGACTCTGACAAGAGTATTAAAAGATATAATCTCAATAAGTTTAAAAGAGCAAATGCTGGAACTACTATTAACCAAAGACCAATCATTTCCTTAGGAGAGAGGGTCACAAGGGGACAAGTACTAGCAGATGGTCCTAGCACTGACATGGGCGAGATGGCTCTTGGAAAAAATATCCGTATAGCTTTTATGAACTGGGAAGGATATAACTACGAGGACGCTATGCTTATTAGCGAAGACTTAGTAATTAATGACACCTTGACCTCTGTTCATATTGAAGAATACGAATCAGAAGCTAGAGAGACTAAATTAGGCGCTGAAGAGATATCTAGAGACATTCCTAACGTAGGAGAGGATATGCTAAAGGATTTAGACGACAGAGGCATAATCAGAATTGGTGCTGAAGTTCGTGCTGGAGATATTTTAGTAGGGAAAGTCACCCCTAAAGGAGAAACAGAATTAAGTCCTGAAGAGAGACTATTAAGAGCTATCTTCGGTGAAAAAGCTAGAGAAGTAAGGGATACATCCTTAAGAGTTCCTCACGGAGAAGCGGGAATTGTAATTGACGTTAGAACTTTTACTAGAGAAAACGGCGATGAATTAAATCCTGGCGTTAACGAAATGGTAAGGGTGTATGTAGCTACTAAGAGAAAGATTTCCGTTGGAGACAAGATGTGTGGTCGCCATGGAAACAAGGGTGTAATTTCTAGAATATTACCTAGAGAAGATATGCCTTATTTACCTGATGGAACTCCTATAGAAATAGTTTTAAACCCACTAGGCGTACCTTCACGTATGAATTTAGGACAGGTTTTGGAAGTTCACTTAGGCTTAGCTGCTAAAAAACTAGGATGGCATGTTGCAACTCCAGTATTTGACGGGGCTAATGAAGAAGATATAGCATCGGCTCTTAGAGAAGCTGGATACCCTGAACATGGTAAAATACAATTAAAAGACGGAAGAACTGGTGAATATTACGATGGACCTGTAACTGTGGGCTATATGTATATGCTAAAACTTCACCATTTAGTTGACGAAAAGATTCACGCAAGATCCACTGGACCTTATTCATTAGTAACCCAACAACCTTTAGGTGGTAAGGCTCAATTTGGTGGACAAAGATTTGGAGAGATGGAGGTTTGGGCTCTAGAAGCATATGGAGCATCTCATACTCTACAAGAAATGTTAACCATAAAATCTGACGATATAGTGGGTAGGGTTAAAACCTATGAAGCTATTGTCAAAGGGGATAATATACCAGAGCCTGGAATTCCTGAGTCCTTTAAGGTATTGATAAAAGAGCTTCAATCCTTGGCACTTGATGTAAAGGTGCTGGATTTGGATAATCAAGAAATGAATTTGGATGACGATTTGGATGACGATTTGAGCAGAATCGACAGCACAGGGGACAAGTATGAAGACGATGATACTGATTTAGGAGATCGAAATATCATTTCCGGAATTAGAAAAATCGGAGGCGACGAGATACCAGAAGGATTTAACATGGGTAGCGAAGACGACTACGATGACGAAGATTAGTATTACTTTAGTGAATGTTTTTGAATGAAGGGAGCGACTCATTTGGATAGTAGAGATGTAATAAATTCTATACAGATTGGATTGGCATCATCGGATAAAATTAGAGAATGGTCTTATGGAGAGGTAAAAAAACCTGAGACTATTAATTATAGAACCCTTAAACCTGAAAAAGAAGGACTATTTTGCGAAAAGATTTTCGGACCTGTAAAGGACTGGGAATGTAATTGTGGAAAGTATAAGAGGGTAAGATACAAAGGCGTTATTTGTGAAAAATGTGGTGTTGAAGTAACGAAAGCAAAAGTGCGTAGAGAACGAATGGGTCATATAGAATTGGCTACTCCAGTTTCTCATATTTGGTATTTCAAGGGAATTCCTTCTAGAATGGGTTTATTATTGGATATGAGTCCAAAAGACCTAGAGAGAATTTTATACTATGCTTCATATGTAGTTACAGAAATACACGAAGACGGCACAGGTTTATTTGATAAACAGCTTCTATCTGAAATGGAATATCGAGATGCCAAAGACGAATATGGTGAAAAATTCGAAGCCATGATGGGTGCCGAAGGGGTTAAGTACCTCTTAGAAAAAATTGATTTGAATAAACAATCCCAAGAACTTAGGGATGAGCTAGAAGGTGCAAAGGGCCAAAAGAGAAGAAGGATTTCTAGAAGATTAGAAATAGTTGAATCTTTTGTAAGTTCTGAAAACAAACCTGAATGGATGGTATTGGAAGTGCTTCCAGTTATTCCACCAGATTTAAGACCTATGGTTCAATTAGATGGTGGTAGATTTGCAACATCTGACTTAAACGATTTGTATCGAAGAGTAATAAATAGAAACAATAGATTAAAAAAACTGTTAGATATTGGAGCGCCGGACATAATCGTTCGAAATGAAAAAAGAATGCTTCAAGAAGCAGTTGACGCATTAATAGATAATGGTAGACGTGGTAGAGCAGTTACTGGAGCAGGCAATAGACCTCTTAAGAGTTTATCTGAAATGCTTAAAGGTAAACAAGGTAGATTTAGACAAAACTTACTAGGTAAAAGAGTTGACTATTCAGGTCGTTCAGTAATAGTAGTAGGACCTGAGTTAGAATTCCACCAATGTGGTCTACCTAAGAATATGGCTTTGGAATTATTTAAGCCTTATGTAATGAAAGAACTTGTGGAACAAGGTTTCGTTCACAATATCAAGTCTGCAAAGAGAATGGTAGAAAGACAAAATCCTCAAGTTTGGGATATTTTAGATGAAGTAATTAAGGACCATCCCGTGTTATTAAACAGAGCTCCCACACTTCACAGATTGGGTATTCAAGCTTTTGAACCAGTATTGGTAGAAGGGAAAGCTATTAGACTTCATCCATTAGTGTGTACTGCATACAATGCGGACTTTGACGGAGACCAAATGGCTGTTCACGTTCCTCTGTCAGCTGAAGCTCAATCAGAGGCTAGACTTCTAATGCTATCAACCAATAACGTATTGGGACTGAAAGACGGAAAGCCTATAATCACTCCTACACAGGACATGGTACTAGGTATATACTATCTAACTATGGACTCTGAAGTTCCAGTTCAAGGTGATGGAATGATATTTACAGATATGGACGAGCTTTTACATGCGTATGACTCCAAGGCTGCTAATATTCATGCCAAAGTAAAGGTAAGAAAAACTACACCAGATAATCCCAGGGGCGTAATGGTTGAGGGAACTATTGGAAGATTTATAGTAAATCAATATATTGCACAAGATTTGGGATTTGT
>JAAZCH010000340.1 GCA_012513395.1 Tissierellia bacterium | reverse complement strand
TGGATTCGAAAAGTTCTCCCACTGCATAAAACAGCATAACAAAAACAGCCTCAGCGTACTCTCCCAAAGCCAAAGCTCCTATAGTAGCAATTCCCATAAGAAAATTTTCATCAAAGACTTGTCCATGTCTAATATTATGTAAGGCAGTCAATAACACCTCTCCCCCCACAATAAAATAGGACATCAGAAAAAGAGTCAGCTTAATATAAAAATTCACATCCAATACGACAGCCAAAACCAAAAGAAATGCAGCAGATATTATTTTAATCAAATCTTCTTTTTGGTGCTTAGTAAGATTAATATTAGAAAACAATTTTGCAATCCCTCTCTAGTTTAGTAATTTCTTGTTGAGCAAGATTTAATACATCATCAAACTTTTCATCATCTGCTGTAATTCTAATTTTGCTAGTCATAAAATTTATTTTTACCTCGTCTACACCATCTATTTTGGAAATTGCACTTTCCATTTTTTGAGCGCAGTTAGCGCATCCTAATTCTTCTAATCTATAAGATTTTTTCATAAATGACCTCCTATTAAATATGAATGTTTGTTCATATGATTATCTACGCATATAATACTACTTTTAGATTAGTAAGTCAATATATTTAGAAGAAATTTATAATCCATAAGTTAAAAACAAAAATCTCTAACCTTTTTTAAAGTTAGAGATTTCAAAATAATAAAATTTATATTTTATGGAAAAAACGGATAAAATATTGGTAAGAGTATCATACTTAATACAAAATTAATTGCCATTAGTGGTATTCCTGTGATAGCGAAGTCTTTAAATTTATATCCTGCAGGTTCCATTACCATCGCATTTGCAGGTATAGCAAGGGGCGTCGCTACTGCAACAGAACTTGCTATAAACACCGCCATAATTGCCGATCTTGGGTCAGCTCCAAGTCCTTGTGCTATGGTCGCTCCTATAGGAACTAACAATGCACATGCAGCCGTATTTGACATAAATTGCGTCATAACATTTGTTATTATATATAGAATTGCGATAATGAATATTGGATTTAATCCTCCAGCATACTTCACTACTCCTTCTACTATTAATTGACTCACGCCAGTTGTTTCTAATGCATTTGAAACAGGTAGCATAAATCCTATTAGAAATGCTGTGGTCATTTCAAAGGAAGCAAATGCTTCTTTTTCATTTAGTATTCCTAAAACAACCAATACTATAGCTCCTATAGTTGCACTAATATGAAGTGGTATTCCTATTACGTCCTCAAATACCATTGCAGCTACACTCAATAACAATATCGCCAATGTAACAGTTCCATGCCAGCTTGGTATATTGCTATAATCTAAATCTGTATCTACATGGGATAAAGGTTCTCTATCCGGAAGTTTTTTTGCTCCAATAAGTGCCATATAGATTATCGTTGCTGCTAAAAGAGGTATACCAATTTTACTATATTCGAAAAAACCAAAAGTCAATTCTCCATTAGTAGCTGCTTCTAATCCTGCTTTTGCAATTAAGTTTCCTGGCGAACCAATCAAGGAGATATTTGCCCCTATCGTTGCCGCAGCTGTCAGGGGTATTAGGAATTTTGATGGAGATGTCTTCATTTTCTTTGCAATACCTAAGACAATTGGAAGAAGTACAGCGACAGTTCCTGAGTTTGAAAGGAGTCCTGACATCACTCCGCCTACAGTCATTATCAAAATTATAAGACTCGTTTCATTTTTGGCATACTTCGTTATCAGTTCTCCCGTTTTATATGCCATCCCTGTTTTAAAAAACGCTTCACCAATTACGCACATTGCCAAAATCAAAATGATATTTGAATTGATTAAACTGCCAAACATCGTTTTGCTATCAATTATTCCGAAAATGAATAGTGCTAAAGCTGTTACTATAGCAGTAGTAGCTATCGGCAATTTTTCAGTTACAAATAGTACTATTGCAATCAAGAATATAATTATGGTAATTGTCATTTGAGACATTATAATCCTCCCTATTCGTTCACTTTTTTGTATTTAGCAATTTCTCGATCTTGGAATACATTACCATTAGTGTCAATTCCCACAATCACTCTTAGATTTTCCACGCGTAATCTTTTGATAGATTCTGTGCCTAGGTCATCATATGCAACTACATCACAAGTTTTAACTTGTTCCGATATCATTGCAGATGCACCACCTATACTTAATAAGTATAATCCGCCATATTTTTTACAAAGATCTGCTACATAATCAGCTCTATCTCCCTTTCCAATCATGGCATTCATACCAAGTTGGAAAGTCATTTCTACGAAGTGATCCATTCTCATACTAGTTGTAGGTGCTATAGATCCCATACTTCTACCCGGCTTAGTAGGACAAGGTCCAGCATAAAAAATTGTTTGATCTTTAAAGTCTATTGGTGGCTCGCCACCTTCTTTTAACGTATTTTCAATTCTCTTATGAGCTGCGTCTCTTGCTGTATAAACGTCACCTGTTAAGTATAAGATATCTCCAATTTCATAAGTTTTTGCCATCTCTTTTGTGATTGGCAAGTTTACATTATATGTTTTCATTATATACCCCCTAATTATAATGTTTTGCTAGCATGCCTACTAGCGTGACATTGTAAGTTTACCGCCACAGGTAGAGCCGTTATATGGCATGGATAGTACTCTATATGCACATCCAAAGCTGTTACTGTTCCGCCCATTCCTAGTGTACCTATTCCTAAGTCGTTAATCTCTTCCAATAATTCTTTTTCTAGATTTGCATAATACTCATCTGGATGAGATTCGCCAATCGGTCTCAAAAGAGCTTTCTTAGAAATCCATGTCGCTTTATCCATAGTTCCACCAATTCCTACACCAACAATTATCGGAGGACAAGTCTTTCCACCTGCTTGTTTTATGGAATCAAGTACAAACTTTTTAACGCCTTCAACGCCATCTGCTGGTACCAAAGTAGTGAATGTTCCCATATTCTCACTGCCGCCACCTTTTGGCATAACAGTTATCTTGACATCTGAACCTGGTACTATTTCAGTATGTATAACCGCAGGAGTATTATCTTCAGTATTTACTCTATTTAGTGGATCTCTAACGATCGACTTTCTAAGATATCCATCTGCATATCCTTGTCTAATACCTTCATTTACTTGATCGATTAGGCTTTCACCTTCCCAAGCAACTTCTTGTCCAATTTCCAAAATTACTACAGATGTTCCTGTATCGTGACAAACTGCAACTTGTTCCCTTTTTGCTAATTCGGCATTTTCTATTAATAATTCCAATGTTTCTCTACTATAAGGAGACTCTTCCTTTTTCAGCGTTTCTTTGTACGAATCTATAACGTTTTCATCAAGCTCGTAACAAGCCTTCATCGCAAGCTCTCTTATTACTGGCACTACTTCACTAGTATTAATTACTCTCATGTTAATTACCTCCATTTTGTATATGAAAATTTTCATTAATGTGATATTATCATCGTATATTACATTAATCAAATTAATGATTTTAATATTAGTATAAATAATTTTTATAGGAG
>JAAZCH010000339.1 GCA_012513395.1 Tissierellia bacterium | reverse complement strand
TATAATACCATTTATGGACTTAAATTTCGTAAACATAAAAAGAAATGAAATACTTAAAAATTTACAATATCGTGGAAGTGAAATTCCTGAAGATATTGATTATTTAATATCCCAATCGATAATGGATTTGGAAAAGTATTCAAAACCTAAATATAAATATATTGAATTGAATAAAGATAAAAAAGAATTGGAAGAGATTTTATTAGGAGAGGATATTAAGACTTTACTTAATTCTTCAGAAAATATTATTTTAATGGCAGTTACATTGGGAAGAGAAATAGAAATGCTCACTAGAAAATACAGTTTTTCTGATTTAGCTAGGTCTGTGATTCTAGATGCCACTGCTAGCGCTGGGGTGGAATCTTTGGCTAACGATATAAATGAGGAGCTTTCAAAAATATATAAGCCTATGTATTTGACGGATAGATTCTCCCCAGGATACGGAGATTTGCCAATATCAGTTCAGAAGAACTTTTTGAATTTATTAAATGCAGAAAAAGATTTAGGAATTACTACGACAGGAAGTGGAATCATGGTTCCTAGAAAATCTATCACAGCTATAATTGGGATAGCAGATAGTAAACAACCCCGTAGAAGATTGGGATGTGAAAGTTGTAGGTTATTTATGGAATGTGAATCTATTAAAAGAGGTGAAACTTGTGGATATGAAAAATAAAATTGTAATTTTAGACGGTGGAATGGGCACAATGCTTCAAAAATCGGGAATGAAAGTAGGACAGATTCCCGAGTTGTTAAATGTTGATGAACCCCAAATGATTATAGACGTTCATAGAAAATATATCGAAGCAGGCTCAGAAATAATATATACTTGTACCTTTGGAGCAAATAGAAAAAAATTAGGAAATCATAGTGTAGATGAGATAGTTAAAAAAGCCATAGAAAATGGAAGAATAGCCGCAGAGAAAACAGATGTCAAGGTGGCTTTGGACATCGGGCCACTGGGTGAAATGCTAGAGCCCATGGGTACATTAAAATTTGAAGAAGCCTATGACATTTTTAAAGAAATTGTAATTGCAGGCGAAGATGCAGATCTAATCGTAATAGAAACTATGACGGATTTGTATGAAGTTCGGGCTGCAGTTTTGGCTGCCAAAGAAAACAGCAATCTTCCAGTTTTCGTCACCATGAGTTTTGAAGAAGATGGTAGAACTTTCGCTGGCGTTTCCATCGAGAGCTTTGTAAATTCCATTGGAGGACTTGGGATAGATGCAATTGGAATAAACTGTTCCCTTGGGCCTATTCAAATGTACGATATGATAAAAAAACTTACCACCATAACGGATTTAGACATAATAATTAAGCCCAATGCAGGACTTCCTCGCATGGACGGAACTTACGACCTAGAGGCAAAAGGATTCGCCGAAGGAATGGAGAAAATTTATTCTTTAGGGGTGAAATATCTGGGAGGATGCTGCGGTACCGACGAAAAATATATCCAAGAACTTGCAAACTTAATAAAAAACAAAACTAATATAAATAGAAGAATAAATAAAATTTTCGGTTCTTCATCTGCCACAAAATTCATCGAAGGCAAAGGCGTTAAAATAGTGGGAGAAAGACTTAATCCCACAGGCAAAAAGAGATTTCAGCAAGCTCTTAAAGATGAGGATATTTCCTATTTCATCAGCCAAGCCATTGAACAAGTGGATGGTGGAGCGGACATTTTGGATTTAAATGTGGGTTTTCCAGGTGTAGACGAAGGTAGGATGCAAGAAAAAATCATAAAAGGAATTCAATCTGTTTTAGACACACCAATCCAAATCGACAGCACAAAGGCAGAGGCCATTGAAAAAGCTCTAAGAGTTTATAACGGAAAAGCGATAGTAAACTCAGTCAATGGAGAAGATGAAAAGCTAGAAGAAATATTGCCTTTGGTAAAAAAATATAACGCACAAGTTATAGGCTTGACCTTGGATGAAATGGGAATTCCAGAAACTGCTAAGGAACGACTGGAGATCGCTAGAAAAATTGTCAAACGAGCTGAAGAATATGGAATTTCCAAAGAAGATATTTATATCGACTGTCTTGCTTTAACGGTATCGTCCCAACCAGAAAGCGCCATGGAAACATTAAAAGCGATAAGCATGATAAAGGAAGAGCTAGGTGTTAAAACGGCCTTGGGAGTTTCCAACATTAGCTTTGGATTACCTGGAAGAGAATTGATAAATCAAAGCTTTTTAACCATGGCTATG
>JAAZCH010000338.1 GCA_012513395.1 Tissierellia bacterium | reverse complement strand
TCCCAATCTAGAACTGGAGATATACTAGACTATATATACGAAGTTAAACACTAATCAAAAAGGGGGACTAGTCCTCCTTTTTTAAATTACATAAAAATTCACATAATTTCCCCATCTAATTATTAGACTGAATTAGCCTTGAATGTTATAATCAATTATAGACACATTGTAAAATTTAGTTGATGAATGTACAGTTTGTTATTATAATATTTTATAAGATTTGAATAAGAGGGGTTATATGAAAAAAGCTATAGTCCTAGCTGCTGGTGAAGGCAAAAGAATGAAGTCCAATACGCCCAAAGTTTTACATCACGTATTGGGCATTAGTATGCTAGGAAATGTAATAAGAGAATTAAAAAAATCTGAGATAGACAAAATCATCGTTATCGTTGGTCACGGAAAGGATGAAGTAATAAAGGAATTAGAAGCCTATGGAGAGGAAGTAATTTATCGAGAGCAACCCATTGGGGAAGGTGCTCCATATGGTACTGGATTTGCTGTTATGGCTGCCATTGACGATATCTCAAAGGATGACGAAGTATTAGTCGTATGTGGAGATACGCCTTTATTAAAAGGAGAGACGCTGAAATCTTTTATGGAATTTAATAATGTAAATGGATTTTCGGCTAGTGTTATGACTGCAGATGTGAATGACAATTTTGGGTACGGTAGAATTGTCAAAAATTCTTTAGGTTATGTTGAAAGAATTGTAGAAGAAAAAGATGCTAATGATTTGGAAAAAAATATCACTGAAATTAATTCTGGCGTTTATACATTTATGGGAAAATACCTTATAGACAACTTAAAGAAACTAGATACGGATAATTCTCAAGGCGAATTATATTTAACTGACGTGGTTAGAATTCTTAACTCCCAGGGAGAAAATGTTGGTGGATTTTTAATTGAAGATGAACTAGAAATATTAGGCGTAAATTCCAGAGTACAATTAGCTCAGTGCGATAAAATTCTTAGAAAAAGAATAAACACTAGACATCTAGAAGAAGGTGTAAGCATTATTGATCCAGAGAACACTATTATTGAAGCTGATGTAATAATTGGAAAAGATACTGTTATATATCCAGGAGCTAGAATAACTGGTAATACTAAAATTGGTGAGAACTGCATTATAGAGGGAGATACTTTTATTGTCGACTCTGTGATAGAGAAGAATACTTGTATAAAAAGCTCTTATATAGAAGAATCATCAGTGGGTAATGGCGTAATGATGGGTCCCTTTGCTCACATAAGACCCAATTCTATAATAAAAGATTTTGCACATATAGGAAATTTTGTAGAGTTAAAAAATACTATCTTTGGAGAACATTCCAAGGCTGGACATCTTGCCTATTTAGGAGATTCCGAAGTTGGGAATGATGTAAATATAGGATGTGGCGTAATAACTGTCAATTACGACGGTATAAATAAACATAAAACTAAGATTGAGGATTATGCTTTTGTAGGGTCAAATGCAAATCTGGTAGCTCCTGTAAATATACGTAAAAATGCCTATGTTGCTGCAGGCTCAACTATTACAAAAGACGTAGAGGAAGAAGATTTAGCTATTGAAAGATGTGAACAAAAATCAATAGCAGGCTGGGTAAGAAGAAAAAATAGGGTTAAGTGACCAGGAGGACGTTAATGAAAAATATTGGGTATGGGCAACTGAGTATTATTTCAGGGAATTCAAATATTCCTTTGGCAGAAAGTATTTGTGATCATTTGGGAGTTACTTTGGGAGATACGGAAGTAAAACACTTTAAAGATGGCGAGATTAATCTTAATATTGGAAATTCTGCTAGGGGAGCCGATGTATTTGTAATCCAACCTACAAGCACGCCAGTAAATGACAATTTGATGGAATTATTGATACTGATTGATGCTTTAAAAAGAGCATCAGCAGGCAGAATAAACGCAGTAGTTCCTTACTATGGTTATGCTAGGCAAGATCGCAAAACTAAGGCTAGAGAACCTATCACAGCTAAATTAGTAGCAGATTTGTTAACTGTAGCGGGTGCAGATAGAGTAGTTACTATGGACCTTCACGCAGGGCAGATACAAGGGTACTTTAACATTCCTGTTGATCATTTGTCTGCTTTAGAAAAACTTTCAAACTACTTTAAAGAATACGTAAAAGAGGACCCTGATTTTGTAGTAGTATCACCTGATTTAGGTGGAGTTACTCGTACTAGAAAATTTGCCAACTATTTAAAATTACCAATAGCAATTATAGAAAAGCTCAGACCAAGACCTAATGAAAATGAAGTAATGAATGTCATAGGAGATATTGAAGGAAAAAATGTCATTTTAGTTGACGACATTATCGATACCGGTGGAACTATTTGTAAAGCGGCTGAGGTTTTAGCAAAACGTGGAGCGAAAAAAGTATATGGTGCTGCAACTCATGGGGTTCTAAGTGATAATGCAGTCCAAAGAATACAAGATTCTGTCATTGAGGAATTTGTAATTACAGATACAATTAATCAGCCAGAAGAAAACAAACAAGATAAAATTAAAATAGTTACTGTGGGAGATCTTATAGCTCAGGCAATCGATAGAATTCACAACAATGAGTCTATAAGTGTGATTTTCGGATAATAAATGAAGGCAATAATAGGACTGGGAAATCCAGGTAAGGATTACCAAAGAACTAGACACAACGTAGGATTTATGGCCATTGATCAATTGTCCAATATGCTAAATATTACAGTGAACAAAATAAAATTCAAATCAGTTTTTACAGACTTCAACTACAAAGGGGAAAAGATATTATTAGTAAAACCCCAAACTTATATGAATAGAAGTGGAGAAGCTGTAAGGGAATTGATGAATTTTTATAAGTTAGAACCAGAGGATATCATTGTAATTTATGATGATGTGGACATTCAATTTGGAGATGTGAGAATTCGTATGAAGGGCAGTGGTGGAAGCCATAATGGAATGAAGTCCATCATTTCCCAAATCCAATCAGATCAATTTCCAAGGATACGAATAGGAGTAGGCCAAAAACATGAGGCACAAGATTTAGCAAATTTTGTACTATCTGCATTTTCTAAAGAAGAAATTGAAGATATTGATATAGCTACAAAAAATGCTGGCGAAGCTGCTTTGACATTTGCATCCCAAGGTATCGATGTAGCTATGAATAAATATAATATTAGAAAAAAAGATTAAGAGAACAATTTCAGTTGTTCTCTTTTGGATAGATTAGAAAAGCGGTGGAGAATTGAAGAATTTTTTAGCTGACACATTAATGACGATGGGATCATACGAAAATCTCATAGACGATATAAAAAGGAAAAAATCCGTAATTTCAGTAAATGGAATAATTGAAGAAGGTCTAGGACACTTTCTATATTCTGTTAATTTCCATGTTCCTAGAAAAAAGATAATTATTACCTATGATGAAAACAGAGGGAAAAAAATATATGAAGATTTAAAAAATTTGAACGTAGAGAATGTGTTTTTCTTTCCTAAAAAAGAAGATTTTTTTTATAACAGCATCGCTAGATCTTTGGACTCACAAAATCGACAAGTAGAAGCCATGTGGAACTTGATACACAAAGATGCAATAATTGTAACCACAGTAGAAGCTTGTTTAAATAAAATAATGAGCAAAGAAATATTTGATAAAAACAGCTATTATGTGGATTTATCAGATAAAATTGACGTGGAAGAATTTTCTCAAATATTGGTAAAGTCAGGATATGAAAATGTATTTAGCGTAGAAGGAAAGGGACAATTTTCTATTAGGGGCGGCATAATAGACGTTTTTTCTCCAATACACGAATATCCTTATAGGATTGAACTATTCGACAATGAAATAGATTCCATTAGGATTTTCGATCCCAAAAGCCAAAGATCCATAGAAAATTGTGAGTTTATAGAAATTTCTCCAGCCATGGAAAATATACTACTAGAAGAAAAAATAAACTCATTAGTTAATAATCTAGTAGGAGATTTGAATTCTACAAAAATAAAAGATGAAGGTATACTCAGGAGATTAAATGAGAAATTTGGCGAGATAATTGGTCGATTGGAAGGAAATCTCCATATTAGAAATCTAGACCTTCTAATTCCATATATAGACAGTAATGACTTGAATTCTATAATCGACTATGGAGACGATGAAACCTTAATTTTCATTGATGAACCCAGGAGAATTGAAGAAAAAATTAGTGAACAAGATAAGGATTTTAAACACAGATTTTCTGATTTATTAATGGCAGGAGAAGTTTTATTTTCCCACGAAAATAGTTTTTTTGAATATGAAAATATAATAGAAAAAATTAAACAAAACACCAAGATTACTTTTAGCAATATTTTAAGAGATAATAAATACTTTAAACCCAATTCTATTGTAACTTTTAGAATGAAGCCATCTACTTCCTATAATGGAAGAATGGATATATTTAAAGAAGAAATACAAAGATATCAATATAGAGGATATAAAATAGCTATCTTAGTCGATGGAAGGGAAAGATTAGAAAGACTTAAAAATGCTCTTTTAGAAATGGAAATATCCGCTACTATAGTCGAAGATTTAGATCAAGAGATTAAATCTGGTCAGGTGCTCATATTGGATAGCTCTATTCGAAACGGATTTGAATATTCTGATATAAAATTTTCTATTATTAGTCATAGAGAAATATATGGAAATGTTAAAAAAGAAAAATCTAAGAAAAAAAAGAAGACACCAGGTATTACCGATTTTTCTGACATAGAAGTAGGAAGTTATGTAGTCCATGAAAATCATGGAGTTGGCATATACCAAGGAACTGAACAATTAGAAATTCAAGGCAATATTAGGGATTTTATTTTAATCCAGTATAGGGGAGCTGATAGACTTTATATTCCCACTGACCAATTAGGACTGCTACACAAATACGTAGGTGCTGGAGAATCGACTCCTAAGGTTCACAAATTGGATAGTGTTGAATGGAATAAAGTCAAGTATAAAGCAAAGCGCTCCATCGACGATATGGCAGATGAGTTAATAGAATTGTATGCTTCCAGGGAAGCCAAAGTAGGATACAAATTTTCAGAAGACTCACTGTGGCAAAGGCAATTCGAAGATGCTTTTCCCTATCAAGAAACCGATGGGCAACTTAGTTCAACTATTGAAATAAAAGAAGATATGGAAGCACAAACTCCCATGGATAGGCTTTTGTGTGCTGATGTAGGATATGGAAAAACTGAAGTAGCACTAAGAGCTGCTTTTAAAGCTGTTATGGACGGAAAACAAGTGGCATTTTTAGTACCCACTACTATACTTGCTCAACAACACTACAATACTATGATAGAAAGGTTTAGAGATTTTCCTGTTAATGTAGCTATCCTAAGTAGATTTAGAACCAAAAATGAAATAAAGGAAAGTATTAAAAGTCTAGGAAAAGGTCAAGTAGATATAGTAATAGGAACTCACAGGCTTCTATCAAAAGACGTGAAATTTAAAGATTTGGGACTATTGATAATTGATGAAGAACAACGATTCGGCGTTAGGCACAAAGAGACATTAAAGATGCTTAAAGAAAATGTCGATACTTTGACACTTACAGCTACTCCAATTCCCAGAACCTTGCAAATGTCCATGGTAGGCATTAGAAATATGTCAGTAATAGAAGAACCACCGGAAGAAAGGTTTCCTGTGCAGACATATGTCGCTGAGTTTAACTCAGGTATGGTGAGGGAAGCCATACTTCGAGAAATAGACAGGAAAGGACAAGTTTACTTCCTTTATAACAAAGTAAGTGATATCGAATCAATGGCTGCTAAACTTCAAGAACTAGTTCCAGAAGCGAGAATCACCATAGCTCATGGCCAAATGGGCGAGAGAGCATTGGAAGATACATTTATATCTTTTTTGGAAAAAGAAAGCGATGTTCTACTTTGTACAACAATAATTGAAACTGGTTTGGATATACCAAATGTCAATACAATAATAATATATGATGCTGATCACTTTGGACTATCTCAGCTTTATCAATTGAGAGGTCGAGTAGGCAGATCGAATCGAATAGCATATGCTTATTTCACATATAGAAAAGACAAACAATTAAGTGAAATATCAGAAAAGAGATTAATGGCAATCAAGGAATTTACAGAATTTGGATCAGGATATAAAATTGCTCTTAGGGATTTGGAAATAAGAGGTGCCGGGAATGTACTGGGTTCTCAACAACACGGACATATTAATTCAATCGGATACGATATGTATTTATCCTATTTAGAAATTGCTATGAGAAAATTAAAAGGCGAAGAGATAAAAGATGTAAATGAAACCACTATAGATTTAAATGTGGAAGCCTATATACCAGGAACATATATAGAAGATGAAAACCAAAGATTAGAATTTTATAAGAAGATTTCCATAATTGAAAACGATGATGATTACTCTGAGCTTTTGGAAGAGGCTATTGATAGGTATGGAGATATTCCCGAATCTGTAAACAATCTTTTGGATGTATCCCAAGTGAAATTTATGGCCAATGAAATTGGAATAGAGTCCATAAGCGGAAATAAAGATTTGGTGAAATTTAAATTCTTTGAAGATAGAGATGTGGAACTCAAAAACTTAAACGAGCTTATAAATAATTATGGAAGCCGAGTCCAGTTTAATTTCAGTGGAGTAAAAGAGTTTAGTTTTTCACCAAAAAAATATCCATTGTTAGAGATAAAAGAATTATTAGAGAATATTAGTTGATAATTTAGTTAAAATTGCAATATTTGAAAAAAATATGATATAATACTTTAGACTTCGAAAAGGAGAGTTTAATGAATAAGAAAAAAATATTAATTACAATGATGGCCTTTGCCCTATTATTAACAGGATGCGGCGGAGGAAAAAGTGGAGCAGTTGCAACAGTTGATGGCGTAGATATCCCCCAAGAAACATTCGATTTGTATTATAAAATACAAAGGGAAAGTCTTGTAAGTCAAATGGGTGAAGAAGCATTAGAACAACAAAATGACAAACTGGGTAGAACTACTGGAGAAGTAGTTAGAACAAATATTTTAGACAATCTAATTTCTAACCAAGTGGTTTTAAATGCTGCAAAAGATGCAGATTTAGGTGATATTGATGCTATAACTGATGAGCAAATTGCAACAGAAAAAGAATATTCTGGTGAAGAACAATTTGCAACAACATTGGAATCTTTAGGAATTAGCGAAGAACAATACAAAAGTATAATTAAAGACAATATTACCATCACAGAATTTAGAAATAAAAAGATGGCAGAATATGAAATTTCCGATGAAGAAATCCAAAAATTCTTTGAAGAAAATCAAGACTATATGAACGAAGCTGAAGCAAGACACATTCTAGTTGAAACTGAAGAAGAAGCTAACAATGTTCTAAAGAGACTGGAAAATGGTGAAGACTTTGCAGAATTAGCTATGGAATTATCTCAAGATCCAGGCTCAGCTGTTCAAGGTGGAGATCTAGGATATTTCGCTCAAGGTGCTATGGTAGAAGAATTTGATACCTTTGTATTTGGAGCAGAAGTAGGGGAAGTATCTGAACCTATTCAAACTCAATTTGGATTCCATATAATTGAAGTAACAGGAAAGAAAAGTTCTGTTGAAGATTTCAAAGATGATATTGTAAAAGCTTTACAAGGACAAAAATTCTTAGAAGAAATGGAAGCTCTAGAAAAGAAAGCAAAAGTTCAAAAGCACATAGACCTTTCTAAAGAACCAGAATCCATTAAAAAATATTTAGAAGAACAAAAAGCCAATGCACCTGTTGAAGAAGTACCAGAAGAAACAACAGAAGAAGCACCAGCAGAAGGCGAAACAAAAAAACCATAAAAAATGATTAAGTTCGGCTAGTAGAGTCGAACTTTTTTATTTGCTTTTTTTAATAATACTGATGTAACTAAAACGTAGATATTGATCAAGTTTTTAAATTTACAATTTATTTAAATGATGATTTTTATTGAGATCAGGGATAATAAATAAATTTTATAATCAGTCACAATATATCATCAAAAATTTGAGGGGATGTGTTAAAAAGCTTGAATAAATGTCCATTTTATCCAATTTTTTCCACTTTTGTATAGACAAATGATATTTAATTGGATAGAATTACTATAGAGGTGACAAATGGGCAAAATAATAGTAATTGGTATGGGTTCAAGCGACTTCACACAAATTAATGGACAGGCATTAGAGATAATTAATTCCAATAACAAAATATATTCTAGAACTGAACGGCACGAAGTAATTAATGTATTAAAAGAAATAAAAGAAATTGTTTTTTTGGATAAATATTATGATAGTGCTGACACAATTGAAAAAGTAGATGAAAAAATAGTAGAAGAATTATTAAAAGAGTCTATCAATGAAGATATTGTTTACTTAGTTCCTGGGAGCCCATTTGTGTTGGAAAAATCTGTAGAATTACTGATAAAAAAGGATATAGAATTAGAAATCATAAACAATCAATCCTTTGCAGATTTAGTATTTTCCAGAATTAATTATGTAACTGATGGCTATAGAACAATAAGTGGAAAAGACTATAATAATTTCAAAGTGGATTTCTCTATTGATTTACTAATACAAGAAGTTGACAACGAATTTTTACTTGATGAGATTATCCTAAATATCAGTGAAATATATCCAATGGAGACTAAATTTTCTATCATAAAAGATGGTGGCTTAAAAACTGAAGAAATATACCAAGACTCATTGAGCAATTACTCTAGAAGAATTAAACCCAATCACCAAACTACCTTACTCATACATAGGCCTGATGGTTTATACGATTTCTCAAGTCTAGTGGAAATATCTGACTTTTTAAGAGGTCCTGATGGATGTCCATGGGACATAGAACAAACTCATGCTAGCATGCGTCAAGACCTGCTAGAAGAAGCCTATGAGGTCGTAGAAGCGATTAATGAAGAAGATCCAGAAGGGCTATTAGAAGAATTAGGAGATTTGCTATTTCAAGTAGTAATGCATTCTCAAGTCGCTAAAGAAAATGGAGACTTCAATATAATAAATGTAATAAATGGCATAAGCAAAAAATTAATTTTGCGTCATCCCCACGTTTTTGGTGATTTAAACCTTGACAAAAGCGCTAAAGTGTTGCAAAATTGGGATAGTATTAAATACTCCCAAAGAAATTTTAATACTTTTTGGGAAAGATTAAACGACTCCAGGGGACTACCATCAACTATACGAGCTTATAAAATTATAGATAAAGTTACGAGAATAGGATTTGATTGGAATGAAACTGGAGAAATTTTAGGTAAAGTAAAAGAAGAATATGATGAAGTTATTGAAGCACTGGAAGATCCCAAAGCTTTAAGAGAAGAATTGGGAGATTTATTATTTACAGTAGCAAATTTATGTCATCACTTAGGTTATGAACCTGAACTTTTACTAACGGAAGCTTGTGACAAATTTGTTAACAGGTTTAAAACAATGGAAGAGACTGCCCAGGAAGAATGCTTAGATATTCAAGCTTTAGATAAAAGCGAATTGGAGCGTTTATGGCAAGCTTCCAAATTACAGTAGGAAGTTATATATTTTTATATAAACTTATTATTTTAGGAGGTTATTATGAACAAACAAGAATTGGTAGCTCAAATTGCTGAGAAAAGTGAATTAACAAAGAAGGATTCTGAAAGCGCATTAAACGCTTTTATCGAAACTGTACAAGAAGCACTAGCAGATGGTGACAAAGTTCAATTAGTAGGATTTGGAACATTTGAAGTTAGACACAGAAAAGCTAGAGAAGGTAGAAATCCTAGAAACCCTGAAGAAAAAATCAATATTCCAGCATCAAAAGCACCTGTATTTAGAGCTGGAAAAGGATTCAAAGAAATAGTAAACAAATAGTTTATCAATTAAGGTACATCTATATCAGGTGTACCTTAATTAAAAAGATGGAGAGTTATGAGATTAGATAAATTTTTAAAAGTTTCACGATTAATAAAAAGAAGAACAGTGGCCAAAGAAGCTAGCGATGCCGGTAAAGTGTTAATAAACGGAAAAATCGCAAAAGCAAGCGACAATGTAAATGTAGGGGATACAATCACAATCAATTTTTCTAACAATACTGTGAGTGTTGAAGTGATAAATGACGGAGAAAATATTGCAAACCCTAAACCAGATGAATTATACGTAAGATTATAAAATTGTTTATAATTAATGGGAGTGACATATGAAAAACAAAAGTAAGGGATTTAAATATATACTTATTGTAATGATTTTTGTTTTAATATATTTTGCATATAATATACACGACCAATTAAATCATATATATGCCTTGGAAAAAACTCTAGATGAAAAGGCAGAAAAAGTAGCGCAGTTAAATACAGATATTCAAAAATTAGAATATGAAATAGAAAATAGTGGAAGTTTGAAATTTATTGAGCAAATCGCTAGAGATGAATATGGCATGGTAAAACCTAAAGAAGTCATTTTCAAAGATAAAGATAAAGAAAACTCCACTAAACCATTTGAAAATAAATAAAATTGGGAGGAATTATGGCTATTAGTATCGGTGAAATAGTCGACGGTAAAGTAGTGAAAACTACTAATTTCGGAGCTTTTGTTAGAATTAAAGAAGGTGTAGAGGGTCTGGTACATATATCAGAGCTTTCCAATGGCTTTGTTCAAAAAGTAGAAGATGTTGTAAATGTCGGGGATGAAGTAAAGGTAAAGGTAGTATCTGAAAAAGAAGGTAAAATTGCTTTATCTATAAAACAAGCTATACCTAAAAGTTCAAAACCTAGCAATGTAGATTGGTTAAAAGAAAAAGAATCAGAAAACACAGATATGTCTTTTGAAGACAAAATCAATAAGTTTATGAAACAAAGTAATGAAAACCTTCAACAAGCTAGAACTAGAGAAAACAAAAGAAGTAATAACAGGAGAAAGAATAATAATAGCTAATTTCCTTATGTGATAGAATACTCTATCACTTTTTATGTTAATAATGAGAGAAAAAATAATAAAAAATATAAGTACCTATAATTTAATTGAAAGAGGAGATTCTATCCTAATAGGCTTTTCGGGAGGAATGGATTCTACCTCACTTCTTTACTCCCTGTTAGAAATTAGGGATGATTTTGATTTGACTATTTCAATCTGTCACTTAAATCACGGTGTAAGGGGTGAAGAGGCAAATCGAGATGAAGAGTTTTCTAGAAATACAGCTAAAAAATTAGGGATATATTTTAAATCGGAAAAAGCTGACATGCATGGTTTAGCCCATAAAGAAAAGATTTCCAAAGAAGCTGCAGGAAGAAAACTTAGACAAGATTTCTTTAAAAGGGTTTCTGAAGAGATCGGAGCCAATAAAATCGCGCTAGCTCACAATTATAATGATCAAGTGGAAACGTTACTCATGAGAATTATAAGGGGCACTGGATTAGACGGGCTTAAAGGCATAGAGTATAAAAGTGGCGCAATTATCAGGCCCTTATTAAATATAACTCGAAAAGAAATTGAGGAATACATATATAAGAACAATATTCAATATGTGGAAGACTCTACAAATTTGGAAATAGATTATCATAGAAATAAAATTAGAAATGTCTTATTGCCACTTCTAAGAGAAGAATACAACCCCAAGATAGATACTAGTATATTTAATTTGTCAGAGTTGGCTAAACTAGATGGAGAATTTTTAGAACAATATTCAAAAAATATATTTAGAGAAATTGCTATAAAAGAATCCAATCAAATCAGCATAAATATCGATCAACTTAATTCCTTGGATAAAGCTATACAAAATAGAATAATTAGATTGGCATTTGATCAATTCCCAAAAGGTTTGAGAGATTTGTCATTAGAAAACGTAGAAGAAATTATTCAACTGAAAGATCTGCAATCTGGAAAATTCATAGATAATATAAATGAAATTAGGATTAGGAACTCATATGGAAATTTTATATTTGAAAGAAATTTAAATATTCACCATAATGATATATATATTTCTTTAAAAAAGGGTATCAATAACATTCATGGCGAAATAATATTAGTTGAAGAAGTTAGTGAACAAATAAATACAAAAAATTCTATTACTATACCTAAAGAATTAATAAAAACAGATTTAGTAATTAGAACTCGTAAAGATGGAGATAAAATGCGTCCACTTGGACTTTCTGGAACTAAGAAGTTAAAAGATATATTTATTGACAAGAAAATTGATAGACTTCATAGAAATAAATACTTAATCTTAGCAGATTCTGAGAATATTTATTGGATCATTGACCTATTGAAAAGTGAATTAACTGAACTAAAATCTAAAAATGATGAGTATATAAAAATAACTAAAGTGAATATGGAGGATTAATATGCACAAAGACATTGAAGCCATATTATTCGATGAGGAAACAATATCAAAGCGAATTGCAGAATTGGCCAAACAAATTACTGAGGACTACAAGGGAGAAAATTTAACTTGTATATGTATTTTAAAAGGTGGAGTTTTCTTCATGACTGATTTATTAAAAAAAATAGATATGCCAGTTATGATGGATTTTATGGATGTTTCAAGCTATGGCGCTTCTACAATATCATCTGGACAAGTTAGAATAATTAAAGACTTAGAACATAGTGTTAAAGATAGAGATGTATTAGTAGTTGAAGATATAATAGATACTGGAATAACATTAAACTATGTCGTAGACTTGTTGAAATCTAGAGAAGCTAAATCAGTAGAAATCGTAACCCTTTTAAATAAAAAGGATAGAAGAGAAATCGAATTGGATATAAAATACTGTGGATTCGATATTCCTGATTATTTCGTCGTGGGATATGGGTTGGACTTTGATGAGAAATACAGAAATTTACCATATATAGGATACTTAAAAGAAGAGTTGTACAAATAGGAGGTACGCGTGGGCAATAGACGATTTGGTGGATTTGGGATATATTTACTAATATTAGTTCTGATATACTTTGGTATAACCAATTTAAATAAAACAACTATGGATAAATCACAAGACATTGACTTAACAGAGTTGATAGAAAAATTGGATTCTGGAGAAATAAAAAGAATTGAACAAGTAGGTAATAGCCTTTATGTTGAGGATAAAAGCAATACAAAATTCAAGGCAAATATTTCAGGACTGATGGGTGAAAACTTTTACGAAAAGTATATATCAGAAAAAGTGGATACAAAAGAGATTGCTTTTAGTGTTCAAGAAGTTAAAGATACTGCTTGGCAACGTGATATAGTTACGACAGTCTTGATGATTGGTGGATTTGCTCTCATTTGGTTTTTTCTTATGCAGTCCATGCAAGGTGGAGGAAATAAAACCATGTCCTTTGGAAAATCCAAGGCAGTTCTCCATAACGAAGACAGTAAAGTAGATATTACCTTTAATGACGTTGCTGGGCTAGAAGAGGAAAAAGAAGAACTAGAGGAGATAGTAGATTTTTTAAGAAATCCTAAAAAATATACAGAAGTAGGTGCTAGGATTCCTACAGGAGTTTTGATGGTAGGTCCACCAGGAACTGGAAAGACATATCTTTCTAAAGCAGTAGCTGGAGAAGCTAGAGTTCCATTTTTCTCAATCTCAGGATCTGACTTTGTTGAGATGTTTGTAGGTGTAGGAGCTAGTAGAGTAAGGGACTTATTTGAAAACGCAAAAAAACATGCACCAGCAATTATTTTTATAGATGAAATAGATGCAGTAGGTAGAAGAAGGGGAGCAGGCTTAGGTGGAGGACATGATGAAAGGGAACAAACTCTAAATCAACTTCTAGTTGAAATGGACGGCTTCTCAAAAAACGAAGGAATTATTATCATGGCAGCTACAAACAGAGCCGATATACTAGACCCTGCACTTTTAAGACCTGGTAGATTTGATAGGATGATTTATGTAGGTGTACCAGATGTTAGAGGAAGAGAAGCCATACTAAAAGTACACACTAAGAAAAAACCTTTATCAGAAGATGTCAATTTAAACACCATAGCCAAAAGAACTCCAGGATTTACACCTGCTGATTTAGAGAATATGGTAAACGAAGCTGCTTTATTAACTGCTAGAGACAATAGAAAATTTATAACAATGTCAGACATCAACGAAGCTTCTATAAAAGTTCAAGCAGGACCTGCTAAAAAGAGTAAAGTTGTAAGCGAAAGAGACAAGCGAATTACTGCTGTTCATGAGGCTGGACATGCTGTGGTTTCTAGATTGATGCCTGATAGCGATCCTGTCCATATGATTACAATCATACCTAGAGGAATGGCAGGAGGTTTTACAGCATATATTCCAGAAGATGACGATGAATTCATAACCAAATCATATTTAGAAAATAGACTAGTTTCACTTTTAGGTGGACGTGTTGCAGAAGATTTGGTACTAAATGAAATCTCAACAGGTGCTTCCAATGACATAGAGAGAGCTACTAAAATTGCTAGATCTATGGTGGAAACTTATGGAATGAGTGAAACTTTAGGAACAGTCAAATATGGCGAAGACCATGAGAATCCATTCGTAGGAAGGGACTACGGTCGTTCTAGAGAATACTCCGAGGAGATTGCTGCAAAAATCGATCAAGAAGTACACGATATTATTAAAAAGGCATACGACAAAGCTGAACAATTAATAAATGAAAATTTAGATATATTGGCTAGAATAACAGATGCTTTGCTGGAACGAGAGACATTAAGTGGCAAGGAATTTGAAAATATATTTCTAGGTAAAAACTTTGATGGAACTGAGATAGCTATGGAAAAATCAGAGAAGAAATATTTTGAAGAATTAGAAGAAGAAATAGCAGAATTGCCTGAAGAACATGATAGTATATGAATGTAATAATATAAAAGAGCTGTCTTAGGACGGCTCTATTTAAGTAAATGGAGGGGAAGCAGGGAAAAGTGAATACAGATACAAAATTATATTTAGCCCCCTTAGCAGGATATACAGATTCGGCTTTTCGAATAATTTCATTTAAAATGGGAGTAGACATTGCTTATAGTGAAATGATAAGTGCCAAAGCCATGTGCTACCAAGATAGAAAAACTTTGGAAATGTTGGATATATCCCCAGAAGAAGGACAAGTAGGGGTTCAAATATTTGGTTCTGAAGAATTGATATTAGAAAAGGCGACGAAATTTCTAGATCAAAGAAGGGAAGTTTCAATAATGGATTTAAATCTAGGATGTCCAGCTCCTAAAATAGTAAAAAACGGAGAAGGTTCAGCTCTTTTAAAGGATCCTAGAAAGGTATATTCTTTAGTAAAATCCATAAAATCAGCAACTTCGAAGCCAGTAAGCGCAAAGATTAGACTTGGAATTGAAGGAAATTTAAATTATTTAGAAGTTTCCAAGGCTATAGAAGAAGCTGGAGCAGATTTATTAATAGTTCATGGCAGAACTAGAGAACAACAATATTCAGGAGAATCTAATTGGGAGGCTATTGGAGAAATAAAATCCAAGATTTCTATCCCAGTTGTGGGAAATGGAGATATAAAATCTGGAGAAGATGCAAGAAATGCTATTGAAAAGTATAAAGTAGATGGCCTAATGATTGGTAGAGGGGCAGTAGGAAATCCTTGGATTTTTAGAGAGATAAAGGAATTTTTCTCTAAGGGAAGCATAAATAAAATTTCTGATGTGGATAAATTTGATGTCATTTTAGAGCATATTGAACTAATATGCGATCTAAAGGGAGAGCGTATAGGAATACCTGAGATGAGAAAACATCTCCATGCATATTTAAAAGGTATGAAAAACTCCTCGAAATTAAAAAATGAGTTAAATATTATTAAGGATAAAGATAAGCTTATTGAGACGTTATTGTCGTATAAGGAAGAGATGTTGACATATTCAATATAATCTAATACAATGTTACAACTGTATAACAAAGTGTATATTGAAAGAGGGTATAGTAGTGGGAGAAAAAGAATTTTTCTTTACAGAAGAAGGACTTAAAAAAACTGAAGAAGAACTTGAATATCTTAAATCAGTGGTACGAAGAGAAATAGCTGAAAAAATTAAAACAGCTTTGGGTTATGGTGATTTATCAGAAAACGCCGAATATGACCATGCAAAAAATGAACAAGCAAAAGTAGAAGAAAAGATTGCTAAATTAGAAAATATGCTTAGAAATGCAGTTCTTATAGATGAAGAAAAAGTTGATAAGGATATAGTGAATTTAGGTTCTATTGTAAAGGTTGTAGAAGTGGGAACTGATGAAGAAGAAGTTTATACTATTGTGGGTAGTGCTGAAACGGATCCTTTATTGGGTAAGATTTCTAATGAATCTCCAATGGGATCGGCTTTACTTGGTAAAAAAGTTGGGGAAACTGCAAGTGTAGAAATTCCAGATGGAACATTAGACTTTAAAATAGTATCTATTTCTATTTAGTTGAGGAGGTAAAATGGCTAACGATGAATTAAATCTCAATGAAATTTTGATGTTGAGAAGAGAAAGACTCAAAGAATTAATGGACGAAGGGAAAAATCCCTTTTTAATTGAAAAGTATGATGTAAAAAACAAAAG
>JAAZCH010000337.1 GCA_012513395.1 Tissierellia bacterium | reverse complement strand
TTTAGATGACGTTAAAGAACAACATACTGCTGAAGAAGCTGAAAAAGCTGCAAGAGATTTATTTGCACTAGGTAATGATTATAAAATGTCCTATTCAAATTTTGGAAACTATATGGCAACCCAAGGTGTTTATACTTGGTCTATGTCTTTTAATGGTCCTAATGACGAATATGTATCTGTAACATTACTTGCAAATGACTTGACTCTTGTGAATTACAGCTCCTACGATTCAAATTCTTATGTAAATCCTACTGAACAAGTTGAAAATAAGAATGCGGATAGTTACGTTTCTATTGCAAATAATTTTTTGACAGAAAAAGGTAAAGTTAGACTAGAAGATTTAGAGATTTCACATAGAAGTAATAATCCTCAAAGGGACATTAATCATCAAGTGTCATATGTGAGAAAATATAAAGAAGATATGTTTATTTACTCTGATACAATAACGGTAACTATAAATAAGAAAGAAGACAAAGTTACAAATTATTATAGGGAGTGGGATTTTGAATTAGTGGAAGATGCCTTAACAGATAGTTTTGGAATTGCAAAAGATGAAGCTTTTGAAATTCTAAAAGAAAATTATGGATTTAACTTAATCTATAGAAGAGATACCCAAGAGGCAAATGGAACTTCTGTGAAGCTATTCTACGAATTAGACAGTTCTGATGTTTATCCAAATAATTTCCAAAGATTTTTGGTTAACGGTGAAAATGGAGAAGTAATAGACTATACCGGTGAAAAAGTAGCACATCAAGGTAAAATAGTTTACTCTGACATAGAACAGGCTCAAAGACCTAACATAATAGAAGAAATGGCTGAGAATAATATTGGATTCTATGAAGCAGAACTAAAACCTAAACAACCTATTACTCAAATAGAATTATTTAAATTATTTTTAGGTAGTAACGGCTATTCTTTTGGAGGAAGAGATTTAACTGATGAGCAAGTATATGAGTTGTTACAATATAACAACTTATTGGAAGACGAGCCAAAAGAACCGAACAAAATAATAACTCAAAAGGATATAGCAAGATATATAGCAAGATATAAATCCTATGGTAATATTGGTAAATTAAATGAAATATTCAAAGATAAATACGAAGATGCTACAAGTTCTGATAAAGACTTTGGATACTTGGCAATAGCAAAAGAAAAAGGCTTTATCGAAACTGATGGAGAAAATAAATTAAATCCTGATAAAGAGATTACAAGAGAAACAGCTTTGTATTATCTATATGCAATAAAGAAAGATAAATAGAAATGCTTAATCCCATCCACCAAGGCTAGAAAGCTTTGGTGGATTTTTATATATAATAATAAGTTTTTTTGATATAATAAAAAATAAGAAAGTTACAAGGAGTTGAAATAATGAATTTTATATGTCATGAATGTGGTGAAAGAGTTCCTTATAATACATTAGAACCTAATTGTAAATGCGGTGGACTTTGGACTTTGGCCGGGGAAGAGATTTCATTTGATATAAAAAAAGTAAATAATGGGGATTGGACCCTATTTAGATACAAAGAATTAATTCCACTTGAAGGAGAGAGCTATAGAGATATTAGTTTAGGTGAGGGATTAAGCCCTATTATAAAATATGACGATAACGTATTACTTAAAATGGATTATTTTATGCCTACATTGTCATATAAGGATAGGGGAGCAGCAGTATTAATTTCCCATTGTAAAGATATAGGAGTAAAATCTGTGGTTCAAGATTCCAGTGGAAATGCAGGAAATTCTGTGGCAGCTTATGCGGCAAAAGCAGGAATAGAATGTGAGATCTTTGTACCAGAAGGAACTTCACCTAAAAAAATAGACATGATAAAATCTCATGGTGCTAAAATAAATATAGTTCCTGGAAGTAGAGATAATTGTGCAGACGTGTGTAGGCAAAAGGTAAAAGATGAGGGCGCATACTATGCAAATCACGTTTACAATCCTATGTTTTATGAAGGAACAAAAACTTATATTTACGAAGTTTATGAGGAACTAAATAGAATT
>JAAZCH010000336.1 GCA_012513395.1 Tissierellia bacterium | reverse complement strand
TCTACGAAAAACATTTCTTCGAATACGTCATTTACCTTTTCGAATTCATCTTCTTCTTCGATTACGCCAAGCACAGGAGTTCCGTCCTCTTCTTCTTCATATCTATAAATGTAGAACGCTTCTTCCTCTTCTTCATCTTCTGGTACAACTAATGCAATGTAGGAAAAATCTTCTACATCAAAAATTCCTAAAACACCACATTCTACGTCTTCTTCGTTTCCTTCTTCATCTTCAAAAGTCAAAACGATAGTTTCTAGTTCAATACCTGCATCATGATCGTGGTCATGTTCGTGGTCGTGTCCACATCCGCAGCACTCTTTTGTATCTTTATCTGTCATTGTAAACCTCCTTTTAAATTTAAATCTCTACATCATTGTATCGTATTTTTCATATATTTCAATAAGTTTTTATTCTGCCTTAAAGGATAATATTCCTTTTCTTATTCCTTCTTTATGCTCTTCCCATTCTTCCCAAGAAATTATTCCAAGTAAGTAGCCTTGGATATTGGATTTCAATGACATCAAAGTATGTTCGTCTAAGGTTTCAGCATTCATATCTCTTACAAAACTTTCTACAATTGCATTTAAGATAAAATCAGAGGCCTCCTCTTCATGTCCCAATGCAAATCTACTATGCCTGATACTGCATTTAGCAATGGTTTCAAATCTCTTTCTTAAATATCGAACGAAGTCTTCTACAACTGTGGTTTTATCATTTTCTTCAATATCGAATACTATTTTGAAAAAAATATTCCATCTAAAATCTATATTTATTACATCCACCAAATGCTTTCCAATTATCGCCTCATTTTTTTCTGTAAAAACTGGAAGTCTTGGTAAGTTAATTTCTTCGTCAAAATTTTGTTGCCTATCTACAGTTCCAGAGAGTTTGCTAAGTAAATCTAGAAAGTCTTTACCTATTTTCTTCTCTCCATCTCCATTTTCTTTCATAAAAACATATTCTACAATCAAATCTACAATGCTTCTAAAATCTACTACAAATCCTAACTGAGTTCTGATTTTGTAAAAATATATATCGTAAGTCATTTTTTTTACAATATCTTTAATCTGTTCAATTCCACTTTCGCTGGTAGTTTGTAAATTGAAAACGTGATCGTATACAACTCTCAACTGTTTGTCGATTAGTGATAAATTTTCTTTTATAGAGCCCATCATATCTTTTATAAAGCTTTCACTTAAAAGATAATTGTAATTTTTGTATAAAATACGATGCTCAATGTCTCCCCAAAAATTATTTACAAGGGATTTTATTTGAAGTTCAAAGTTATAAGTCCTTTCATCAGTTATGTAATGTCCATCAATCTTATAAATTTCAAATCCATTTTTTTGATATTGGGGTTGGGGCTCGTCTAGTTTCAAAGCTACTTTTTTATTCTTATAGCTGCTATAATATCCCCTACCCACATGAATGTCGAAAAGTTCCACCAATCTATTGTAAACCTTTTCCTCATCTGGAATAAATCTACATTCTATTCTAAGACCGATTACATCTGATATGCCACCTAATAAATCCTCTACGTTGTCGAATTTTCTATACAAATCTTGTTTTAATATTTTTTCTTTGGCGCTTTGGGGAGACTTAACACGAGAAATCACATTAAGATAATAATCTTCTTCGTGTAAGAAGTCTTCTATCAGCATTTCTATGTCGTTCTTAGCAGTATGCAAGTCATAGGAGTCAGATGAAATTTTTTCCATCGCCTCTTCTACAAACTCAATAATCTCTAATTTCATATTTGTACTATACCTCCATTATCATTATACCCAATAACATAGAAAAAAGGAGTGAAATTTCACTCCTTTTTATTAAATATTAATGATCTGGGTCGCTAAAATCGAAATCAGCTAATCCTTCTATTTCAATTCCTTCTTTTTGTGCGTAATCTAGAAGTGCTGCTTTAACAGCTTGTTCAGCTAATACTGAACAGTGCATCTTTACTGGAGGCAGCCCGTCAAGTGCTTCAGCTACTGCTTTGTTAGTCACTTCCATAGCTTCCTTGATAGTTTTGCCTTTTATCATTTCAGTAGCCATTGAAGAAGTTGCTATAGCAGAACCACATCCGAAAGTTTTAAACTTTACATCTTTGATTATGTCACCGTCGATTTCAAGATAAACTTTCATTATATCCCCACAAGTAGGGTTACCTACTTCACCAACACCACTTGGGTGTTCCATATCTCCCATATTTCTAGGATTCATAAAATGATCCATTACTTTTTCTGAATACATTATTTTTTCACTCCTTTTAAATAATCTTCATATAGTGGACTCATATCTCTTAATCTTTGAACCACTTGTGCAGTTTTTTCTACTACAAAATCTATTTGTTCTTTTGTATTTTCTGTGCTAATTGATAATCTCAATGAACCGTGAGCTATCTCATGAGGTAGCCCAATTCCTAAAAGTACGTGGGATGGATCTAAGCTACCTGAAGTACAAGCACTTCCACTTGAACCGCAGATTCCAAAACTATCTAGTAACAATAACATAGATTCCCCTTCAATAAACTCAAAAGAGAAGTTGGTGTTTCCTGGAAGTCTATTTTCGCCCCTAGGTCCATTTAATCTAGCATGAGGAATCGCTTCTAACATTTTGTCTATTAAATAATCTCTCAATTCAGTTAATTTTTCCCTATCATCTGCTGCGCTAGCTTTTGCATTTTCCAAAGCGATGCCCAGTCCTACGATTCCTGCAACATTTTCTGTGCTACCTCTTTTGCCTCTCTCTTGTCCACCACCTATCATAAATGGTGGAAGCTTTATACCTCTACGAACGTATAATACTCCTACGCCTTTCGGTCCATGAAACTTATGAGCAGACAGAGAGAGCATATCTACTCCTATTTCTTTTACATCTATATCTAAAATTCCTGCAGTTTGAACTGCATCAGTGTGAAATATAATTTTATTTTTCTTTGCAATTTCTGAAATCTCTTTGATCGGTTGAATAGTTCCAATCTCATTATTTGCATGCATGATGGAAATCAAAATTGTTTCAGGTCTAATAGCTTTTTCAAGTTCTTCAAGACTAATAAATCCTTCATTATCCACGTCTAAATAAGTTACTTCAAAACCATTTTTTTCTAAATATTCGCACACATGAAGTATAGCATGATGCTCTATTTTAGAAGTAATTATATGATTTCCTTTTTCCTTATTAGCTTCTGCATAAGATCTTAAAGCCCAGTTATCAGCCTCTGTTCCTGAACCGGTGAAAAATATTTCTTTAGGGTCTGCATTTAACGCTTTGGCTACTTTTTCTCTAGCTTCTGTAATGGCTTTTTTGCTAACTTGGCCAATGCTATAAATGCTAGATGCATTTCCATAATGTTCCCTAAAATATGGAATCATGCCCTCCAAGACTTCTTCAGAAACTTGGGTAGTCGCTGCATTGTCCATATAAATTAATTCTTTCATGTTTCCTCCTGTTAATTTGTATTATAATTCTGACAAACTTATAGATTCAGTTAATTCAGAAATCCCACTCTCAATTCTATCTAAAACAGATTTCATACGACACGGTGCATCTTCTTTGCATGAAGGGACATTCCCATCACAACACGACAACTCCACTTCACCTTCCAAAGATCTCAGCACTTCTCCTATCGTAATATCATCAGGGTTTCTAGCTAATTCATAGCCACCTTGAGCTCCTCTGATAGATGTTATTAAACCAGTCTTTTTCAGGAGTGAAAAAAGTTGTTCTAAATATGCTTCAGATATATTTTTTTCATTAGCTATAGTATTAACAGAAACAGGACCATCTCCATAAGCATCTTTCAATACTTCCATAGCCATTAAACCATAACGACCCTTAGTCGATAACTTCAAAAATATCACCCCTTTATTAATTCCAACTAATTTACTATGCTTTACTATAATATACCCAGTAAGAAAAAAAATCAACTATAATTTTTATAATAATTCATGTATCTATTATTCACTAGTTCAATTTATTAATTAAGAGATATTTTTTCATTTCTTAATTTTGTGTTGACAATAATATGCTAATGATATATCATTAGTTTGGTTGATAATGTATCCATTATCAAATATAATATTTTGGAGGGATTTATATGAGTACAATGACGATTACACTTTTATTTTTTGCTTTTGCAATCGTTATGTTCGTAACTGAAAAAATACCACTGGCTTTAACTTCTATGATTGTTTGCATCGGTTTAATTATAACCGGAGTACTAACATCATCTGAAGCTTTCGCTGGCTTCATAAACTCAAATGTAGTTTTATTTGTAGCCATGTTTGTAGTTAGTGGTGCCCTATTTGAAACGGGAATGGCTAATGAAATTGGGGGTTTAGTAACCAAGTTTGCTAAAACTGAAAGACAATGCATCGTCCTACTAATGATTTTAACAGGTACAATGAGTGGATTTATGTCAAACACTGGTACTGCTGCTATATTTATTCCAATAATTTTAGGAATTGCTGCAGAATCAGGATATTCAAGAGCTAGATTGTTGTTACCTATGGTTCTTGCATCTGCAATGGGTGGAAACCTTTCACTTATCGGTGCACCAGGTAATCTTATTGCTCAAACTGGTATAGAGCCGCTTGGTCTTAGATATGGGTTTTTTGAATATGCAAAAGTTGGAATACCCATACTCGTTGTTGGGATATTATACTTTGCATTCGTTGGATATAAACTTTTACCCAATACAAAGAGTGAATCTAGTTCAAATACTGAAAAACTAGACTTTTCCCACATACCTAGCTGGAAAAAGAAAACATCTTTAATCGTATTAGTTGTTGCTGTAATCGCAATGGTATTTGAAGATGTTATCGGAATTAAATTACATATTTCTGCTTCTATTGCAGCTTTGTTTTTAATTTTGACAAACGTAATCACTGAAAGACAAGCTTATGACTCCATTGATTTGCAAACAATTTTTCTTTTTGGAGGAACTTTAGCTTTAGCAAATGCTATAGAAATTACAGGAGCTGGTACTGCTCTTGCAGATTTTGTTATAGGACTTCTTGGCAAAAATGCTTCACCATTTGTTTTATTGGCAGCAATATTCTTATTGGCTGTTACTTTGACAAATTTCATGTCAAATACTGCCACTACTGCATTGCTCGTACCTATAAGTATTTCAATAGCCCAAGGAATGGGTGCTGACCCAAGAGCAGTAGTTATGGCAACTGTTATAGGAGGATCATGTGCATATGCTACGCCTATTGGTATGCCAGCAAACACTATGATTTTTTCTGTAGGTGGATATAAGTTTAATGATTACGTTAAGGCAGGACTTCCCCTTATAGTAGTGTCGAGTATTGTAAGTTTGATATTATTACCGATATTCTTTCCATTTTATCCGTAATAAAAATATAGGAGGTATATAGAATGAACAAGACAAAGCAAGTACAAAAGATGACTGATGTAATGGCAAAATTTGTCTATTACTCAGGAAAAGTTTTACCCGATGATGTTACAAATAAATTAAAAGAGCTTAGTGACAAAGAATCTAACGAAATGGCTAAAACAATTTATAAAACTATGTTTGAAAATCAAGATTTAGCTGCAGAATTAGACAGACCTGCATGTCAGGATACAGGTGTGATACAATTTTTAGTAAAATGTGGTACTGGATTTCCACTCATAAATGAAATTGAAGATTTGTTGAAAGAGTCTGTTATCAAAGCTACAATTGATGGTCCATTAAGACACAATTCTGTAGAGACTTTTGATGAATACAACACAGGAAAAAATGTTGGAAAAGGCACACCAACTGTATTTTGGGAAATAGTTCCTAATAGTGATAAATGTGAAATTTACACATATATGGCAGGTGGTGGATGTTCTTTACCAGGAAAAGCTATGGTATTAATGCCAGGCGCTGGCTATGAAGGAGTTACAGAATTTGTATTAGACGTTATGACATCCTATGGCTTAAATGCATGCCCGCCATTACTAGTAGGAGTTGGAGTAGCTACAAGTGTAGAAACTGCTGCATTACTTTCCAAAAAAGCTTTGTTCAGACCAATTGGCGAACATAGCAAAAATGAAAATGCTGCAAAATTAGAAAAGTTATTGGAAGATGGTATTAACAAAATAGGCATAGGACCACAAGGTCTAGGCGGTGACTATTCTGTCATGGGAGTTAATATTGAAAATACTGCTAGACACCCTTCAGTAATCGGTGTTGCTGTAAATGTTGGATGCTGGTCACATAGAAAAGGTCATATTGTTTTTGATAAGGATCTAAACTATGAAATACTTTCACACGAGGGGGCAAAAATATAATGGCAAAAGTAATTTTAACAACTCCTATTAAAAATGAAGATATAGAAAATTTAAATGTTGGGGATGTAATCTATTTAACAGGACATATTACCACTTGTAGAGATGTTGCCCATAGGAGGTTAATTGAATATGGTAGAGAACTTCCTGTAGATATAAGAAGCGGTGCTATATTTCATGCTGGGCCAATTGTTAGACCAATTGAAGGCGAAAATGATAAATACGAAATGGTTTCCATTGGACCAACTACTAGTATGAGAATGGAAAAATTCGAAAAAGAGTTCATAGAAAAAACTGGCGTTAAATTAATTGTTGGCAAAGGTGGAATGGGCAAAGACACTCAAGAAGCTTGTAAAAAACATAAGGCAATCCATTGTGTATTTCCTGCTGGCAATGCCGTAGTGGCAGCTGTCAGAGTTGAAGAAGTGGAAGATGCAAATTGGATGGATTTAGGAATGCCGGAAACTCTTTGGACAATGAGAGTAAAAGAGTTCGGTCCTCTAATCGTTTCTATCGATACAAAAGGTAGAAATATCTTTGAAGAAAATAAAGTAAAATATAATGAAGTAAAGAATGAAGTTTACACAAGTATTTCTGAACAAGTTAAATTTATAAAATAATCTTCATAAAATAAGCTATTCAAATTAAATTATTTGAATAGCTTATTTTATATTAGTAATGATTAGTCATGGTTTTCTCACTTCTAGATATATGATTTCTCATCAGTTCTTCAGCTAAATTTACGTTCCCTTTAATCATAGCATTTAAAATATTTTCATGCTCTGAAAAAGATATTTCAGCGTACTGTGATTCACTAATAGCATTAGATGCAGATAGTCCATTCCATAAATTAGATAATGTTGAGACTAGTTTTTTATTTTTAGATAATTCCCAAATTTCCATATGAAAAGATTGGTTTAAGTCACTATATTTATTTATATCACCTTTAGATTTTGCTTCCAATGAAGAATTGTGTATCTCTATTAAGTCATCTAATTTTTCACTTCTTTCACAGGCTAATCTTATAGCTGCCGATTCCAGTATTCCCCTAAGTTCATAGTGATCGCTGATATCTTCTCTAGACATACCTTGAACAATTGCACCCTTATTATGTGAAAGTTCTATAAGTCCTTCAGCATCTAGCATTTGAAAAGCTTCTCGTACAGGTGTTATTGAAACGCCTAGTCTATCAGCAATATCTTCTAATACTAATACTTCTCCAGACTTAAATTCTCCTGAAATAATAGCTTTCCTCAAAGCAGATCCTACTCTTTCTCGAGCAGGTAGTAATTTTATTTTTTCTAATTTATACATTTTGATTGTCCTCTAAATATCTGTAAAATGAAATACTAAGCTTTTGATAGTAAGTATTCAAAAATTCTTCCAACTTATCATAGTCTCTATTCAAAATATAATTCAATCCATAAGAAATGCTAATGATACTTGGTTCTTCAATTTGCGATAATGCAAAACCAACAAATCCTGTCAATAAATTGGAAATATTTTTTGAAATAAAATAATTGCCTATTAAATCTAGAACACTTAGATGAAGTTCCAATTCTAACTGTCCATTAAAATTTTTTTCTGAGGATTCTTTTATAACTAATTCAAGTTTATTTTGCAATCCCATATCTTCACTTGTTTTTTCGCTTAAAATCTTCCATGAAATTATTTCACTTTCACATATATATCTAAATACTTCTTCAATGGAATTTTTATCCATATTAATAACCTTCATATATCTATTAGGTAGTTTTTCTAAAAAACCTTTAAGTTCCAAAATTTGTAAAGCTTCTCTAACAGGCATTCTGGATATTCCCATAGCTTTCGCTAATCCTACTTGATTTAGATGTTCTCCTGGTTCAAAGTTTCCAGACAAAATATTGTGTTCAAGCACTTCTACAACTTGATCTTTAGCTTGTAATTTTGATAATTCTTTTATCTCAATCACTCCTTATTATTAATATTGTATCCATTTTACATTTTATTGTCAATTTTTATGGTTTGAGTAATCAATGTTACTTTATAATATAATTTGAAGATAGATTTTGAACTTTACTTGCGAATATATTAGTGAAGGGAGGAAATTATGGATGAAAATTTATTAATAAGAAAAATTAAAAATAGAGATGAAGATGGATTGTTGGAATTCATAAATAAATATGCTGGCGTTCTAAAAAGTTCAATTTATCCTGTACTAATTCACCACCCTAACCTGATGGAAGAAGTTCTTAACGATTCTGTATTGGCTGTTTGGGAAAATATAAATTCTTATGACAAAAATCGTTCGTCGTTTAAAAACTGGTGCGCGGCAGTTTCTAAATACAAAGCCATAGATGCCTTTAGAAAAGAAATTATACATCAGTCAATTTCTATAGATGAAGTTGGAGAAGTTTTCTTTGAAGAAGATTATGAAATAAATGAAATCGATTTAATTTTAAAAATTTTATCGACGGAAGATAAGGAAATCTTTATAAAATTATTTGTTGAAGAATATTCCTACGAAGAAATTTCCAAAAGCACAGGATTATCAAAAGAAGTTTTGTACAATCGAGTTAGCAGAGGGAAGAAATTGCTACGAGATAATTTGCAAGGAGGTAACAAATGAATAATGTTTACAATAAATTAAATGATTTGGAGATTGAATTTGAAGAGTTTGAGCTCAATGAGATTGAAGTTGTAAGTTTAAAAAAATTAGCAAAAAGATATTCTAAAAAAAATTCTAAATTTCCCAAAATAGTTGGTCTCGCTGCCACTTTAGTTTTATTGATGGGCTTAGTGAGTCCAAATGTTAGAGCTGCTGTTGTCGATTTTTCGGAAAATATTAAAGTAACTCTCTTTGAAAATATTTTCGCGTCAGAAAAGGCAAATGATTTTGTTATCGAAATACACGATATGGTCGATACTGGGGAATCTACATTTATATTTGAAAGTTTTGCAATGGACGAAGATACGATTTATTTTATGACCTTAGTTCCCTCAGCAAAACTTGATCTTCGAAAACAAGTTCGTAATGTCGATTACATAGTCGTAAATGGCATGAGAAATAGAATTAAATCTGGGGAAATAGGTTCTATGGAAGTACCAGATAATTCGAATTTTCTTAAAAATGTATACGTATATGACATGGAACATTCCATTCCTATGGACGAAGATATAGATATTGAAATTCATTTTGAAAAAAAACAACTTTCCTATGGTGTTACCCTTGATGGATTTTCATACAAGCTTCATATCCCAAAGGAAAAAATGCTTAGTAAGACTTTGAATATAGTAAAGGATTTTGAAATTCCAAACTCTGATGGAACTGTGGTAAATTATATAAAACTAAATCCTATAGTGCAAAGTGCAAAAATCACTACGAGATTGGCTGATGTGGATCAAGAAGGAAGTTTTAGACTAGTTGGAATAGACCAAAAAAGCAGGTCTATAGAATTTTTCTCAAGAAAATCTATATGGCATGAATTTATTCTTTATTTTGAACCTTCATACAGTGACGTAACTGTAGATGAACTACTAACCGATGTAAATGTAATTACATTCACCTTATACAAAAAAACAGGACACGCCGAGGAAAATAGAGAACAAATCGGAAACTCTTTTACCATTTCAGTTTCAAAATAAAATTAAATCCGGCAATAATATTAAAGCCGGATTTTTTATGTTTATCAATTGAAATATTTTGCTATGACTCTACATTTAAAAAATTATTCGCTAAATTTATTAAAGGTAAGTTTCTCGTAGTACTTATAAAGTGAATGGAAATTCCCTTTATAATCTCTTCTCCAAGGCTTGTTTTTTCCGCAAAAATGCAAGATTACTGTATTATATATAACCTTGGTCATATCCCATTCATCTTTTGATGAAATCTTGTACAAGCTATAAAATCTAACGTCATAATTATAAATTTTTTCATCAAGAGTCAATATATCTTGAGAGTAAAGAGCATTTAATACGTCTTGGTCTGGGAAGATTAAAATATTAAAATATTCCTCAACAAATTTAAATATTTCATTTTCTTTTATTTCTTTGATTTTCTAAGTTCATCAGTAAAACACCGGAATTATAATATTCCTTTAACTCATATGGATAAAATCTAACTTTATTAATAGTATCTGTACCAGGAATATCATGAAAAGCTGCTGCAAATAAATAGTCATCTATATTCAAATTATATAAAGCTTCCAAGGAATTTATCACTAGAATGTCCGGATCCAAATACAATACCCTATCTATATCCTCAGGCAAAAATTTATATGCAAGAAGTCTATAATACATTTCTTTGGTGTAATAGCTATGAGCAGGTGCATCAGTGAAGTCATCTTCGTTTATAAACAATACTTCCAATTTACTTTTATGCATTTCAATATAACTTTTCAAATCATCTATTTCATGATCTGTAATGCTTGAATGCATTAAATAAACTGTAAATGTTACTTTAGGGTTATTAATAAACATGGATTTCAACATTATTTTCAGCGGTGGTATGTAGTTGGAATTTAATGTTACTAGTATATTCATATAATTTTTATTCCTCCAAAATTTTTACTTCAAATCTATTTC
>JAAZCH010000335.1 GCA_012513395.1 Tissierellia bacterium | reverse complement strand
CGATAATTAACTTCTTCATTCCTTCAGGAAGTGGACAAGCTACGATTACTGTACCAATAATAGTTCCCATAGCAGATATGGCAGGCGTTACTAGACAAGTAGCTTGTTTAGTTAGTCAGTTTGGAGATGGTTTTTCTAACTTTATTTATCCGACAAATGGATCTTTAATTGCCATTTTGATGGTTGCAGGTATTCCATATAATAGATGGTTTAAGTTTTTCGCACCACTATTTGCTATTATCATGACGATATGTGCTATTCTTGCAGTAGTAGGAGTTATTATTAATTTAGGACCGTTTTAAATTTAATAAATCTACAAATGATAATCCCCTAGAATTAAACTGGGGGATTTGTTATAATTGCATCCTAGAGATTGAGAAAGTTGTTAAAATAGTGTAAATACTAGTTGACAATAGGCTATTTGATGAGTTAGAATATATAGCAGTGTTTAAAAAAGAAGCCCGGAAACTTTTTTTATAAACTAACAATTATAAAAGGAGGAGATAACTATGAAAAGCTATATGGCAAAACCCCATGAATTGAAAAGAGATTGGTACATTATAGATGCAGAAGGCATGGTATTAGGTAGACTAGCTACGGAACTGGCGATGATACTATCTGGTAAAAGAAAACCTATCTACACACCACATATTGATACTGGGGACTATGTAATCGTAATAAATGCAGATAAAATCAAGCTAACAGGAAATAAATGGGATCAAAAGAAACATATTTATCATACTGGGTATGCTGGAGGACTTAAAGAAATTCCTTATAAAACTATTTTAGAAAGAGATCCTACAAAGATCGTTAAATTAGCTGTAAAAGGAATGTTACCTAAAAATTCATTAGGTAGAGCAATGATTAAAAAATTAAAACTATTCGCAGGTAGTGAGCATCCACACGAAGCTCAACAACCGATCGAAATAAAATTATAGTATTGAAAGGAGGTCTTTAAATGGCTATAGAACAATATAGAGGAACAGGAAGAAGAAAAACTTCTGTTGCACAAGTAAGATTATTGCCAGGAAATGGAAACATTAAAATAAATGGCAAAGATATAGATGAGTATTTTGATTATGAAACATTAAAAGTTGTTGCCAAAGAACCGCTTGAAATATTGGAAATAACAGACCAATATGATGCTATAATTAAGGTAACAGGTGGTGGCTACACGGGACAAGCAGGAGCAGTTAGACATGGAATTGCTAGAGCTTTGTTAGTGGCTAATCCTGAATTCAGACCAACTCTTAAAAAAGCAGGAATGCTTACAAGAGATCCAAGAATGAAGGAAAGAAAGAAATACGGTCTTAAAAAAGCTCGTAAATCTCCACAATTCTCAAAGAGATAATATTCAAATTCAAAGAGTGGCTATATATGCTACTCTTTTTTTGTTGAAGTTTTGTAGTGTTTAGTTTATACTTAGGATAAATATTGCATTATGTAAATATGGTTGTACCATGGAAGTTGGGTGTGAATCCCACACAGGAATCGCTGCTGTAATAAGGGAGTGATTATCTAAGAAATACCACTGGAGTAATCTGGGAAGGTGAGATAATCGTTATGATCTTTAAGTCAGAACACAATACATAATGTGTAATGAAACTCCTCGGACTCAGGAGAGCATTGCATTATACATAGGTGATATTTAGTTATACGTATTGGAGAGTCCGATACGTATTTTTATTTTAGGAGGTTGAAATGAAAGGAAAGAAAACTTTTATATCATTTGTGCTTGCGTTTTTAATCATATTTGGTATAGAAAAAACAAGTAATGCTATGCATATTATGGAAGGCTATCTGCCTTTAGGATATTGCATAGGGTGGGGAGTAATTACACTTCCATTTATACTTATGGGAATCAAGAATTTGAACAAGGTATCAAGCGAAAATAGAAATGCTATGATTATTTTGGCAATGGCAGGTGCATATGCCTTTGTATTATCAGCACTAAAGCTTCCATCAGTTACAGGTTCTTCAAGTCATCCTACGGGGACAGGATTAGTAAGTATATTTTTTGGACCTACAATTGGTTCAGTAGTAGCGTTAGTTGTATTATTATTTCAAGCAATTTTATTAGCTCACGGCGGACTTACAACTCTTGGTGCTAATACATTTAGTATGGGAGTAGTTGGACCATTTGTAACCTATGGTCTTTACAAAATGGGCAATAAAATGAAATTAAACAAGAATGTAACTATTTTTATTGCAGCAGCTCTAGGAAACTTGATGACTTATGTCGTTACAAGTATCCAACTGGCGATTGCCCATCCCAGTGAAGTAGGTGGAGTGATGGCGTCATTTACGAAATTCGCAAGTATTTTTGCAATAACTCAAGTCCCACTGGCTGTAGTGGAAGGGATTTTAACAGTAATTATTATTATTGGCCTTGAATCCCTAGCAAAACCAGAATTGAACAGTCTGGGATATTTTAAGGAGGCATAAGATGAAAAAGAGTACGACAATATTTATCTTATTATTAATTATAGTAGCTATAGTCATATATCCTCTACTAACTATTTCAGATTCAGAGTTTGGAGGAGCTGACGGAGAAGCTGAGGGGATAATAACTGAAATCAATCCTGATTATGAACCTTGGGCTGAAAGTTTAATAGAACCACCAGGAGGAGAAACTGAAAGTTTATTGTTTGCTTTACAAGCAGCATTTGGTGCAGGAGTAATCGGTTTGGGCTT
>JAAZCH010000334.1 GCA_012513395.1 Tissierellia bacterium | reverse complement strand
TTCTTTAGGAGCTGTACTAGATGGAGAAATTCTAGGCATGCAAGATACAATCCACAAGAGCGGAGATTTTAAAGTTGTAAAATTTGCTGATAAAGAAGGAAAAGAGATTTTTTGGCATACTTCATCTCACGTCTTGGCTCATGCAATCAAGAATTTATATCCTGAAACAATCTTTGCAATTGGACCTGCAATAGCTGAAGGTTTTTATTATGATATAGACTTGGAACACAGATTAGTTCCAGAGGATTTGGAAGCTATAGAAAAAGAAGCTTTAAGAATTGCAAGGGAAGGCTTGGAAGTTGAAAAGTTTGTAGTATCTAAAGAAGAAGCTCTAAAAAGATTTCCAAAAGAGTCAGATCCTTATAAAAATGAATTGATTGAAGGTCTTCCAGAAGGAGAAGAAATAAGTTTCTACCAAGTTGGAGACTTTGTAGACCTTTGTAGAGGACCTCACTTGGAAAATACTAAAAAAATTAAGGCGATGAAATTATTATCCATAGCTGGTGCTTACTGGCGTGGAGATGAAAAAAATAAAATGCTTCAAAGAATTTACGGAATTTCCTTTGAGAAACAAAAAGAATTAGATGAATTTATTCAACTTAGAGAAGAAGCAGAAAAGAGAGACCATAGAAAACTTGGAAGAGAATTAGATTTATTTAGCTTCCATGAAGAAGGACCAGGATTCCCATTCTTCCACCCTAAGGGAATGGTTCTTAGAAATACTTTAATAGAGTGGTGGAGAGGTGTTCTTTCAGAAAACGGATATGGAGAAATAGCAACTCCAATGATATTAAACGAAGCTTTGTGGCACCAATCTGGTCACTGGGATCATTACCAAGAGAATATGTACTTTACTAAAATTGACGAAGGTGATTATGCAGTAAAACCTATGAACTGTCCTGGATCTATTTTAGTCTATGAATCTCGCCAACATTCTTATAGAGATTTGCCAATTAGACTTTCAGAATACGGTTTAGTTCATAGACATGAGCTATCAGGAGCTCTCCATGGATTGTTTAGAGTAAGAGCTTTTACTCAAGATGACGCCCACATTTATTGCTTACCTTCACAAATAAAAGATGAAGTATTTAAAATGATAGACCTTGCTGATTATTTGTATAAAACTTTTGGATTTAAGTATTCATTAGAATTATCAACTAGACCAGAAGATTTTATGGGAGATATTGAATCTTGGAATTTAGCTGAGGAATCTTTAGAAGCAGCATTAAAAGAAAAAGGACTTCCATACGAAATAAATGCAGGAGACGGAGCATTCTATGGACCAAAAATTGACTTCCAATTAGAAGACGCCATCGGTAGAACTTGGCAATGTGGAACTATCCAACTGGACTTCCAACTTCCTAAAAACTTCGATATTAGTTATATAAACGAAAAGGGAGAAAAGGACAGGCCTATTATGCTTCACAGAACTATGTTAGGTTCTGTAGAAAGATTTTTAGGAATACTAGTAGAGCATTTCGCTGGAAAATTCCCACTATGGATAAGCCCTGTTCAAGTTAAGGT
>JAAZCH010000333.1 GCA_012513395.1 Tissierellia bacterium | reverse complement strand
AGCAGCAGATAAATTCGAGATTACTGTTCATGGAAAATCTGGACATGGTTCTCTTCCAAACCAAACTATTGACGCAGTTGTAGTAGGTTCAGCTATAGTTATGGCAATACAATCATTAGTATCTAGAACTTATAGTCCACTGGATTCGGTAACTGTAACTGTTGGACAAATTCATAGTGGAACTAGATGGAATATTATCGCAGGAGAGGCATTTCTAGATGGTACTGTGAGATATTTTAACAATGAAGTTGGAGCTCGTGTGGAAGATGATTTGAGAAGAGTTGTGGAAAATACTGCAGCAGCTTATGGAGCAACTGTAGATGTTTCTTACGATAGAATTGTTCTTCCAACATTTAATGAAGCTTCTCATTCTGCAATTGCAGAGAAATCTGCATCGAAAATAGTCGGAGAAGAAAATGTTGTAAAATTAATAAAAACAACTGGTGGGGAAGATTTTTCTTTCTATCTACAAGACGGAAAACCAGGGGTATTTGGATTTGTTGGAACTAAAAATCCGGAAATTGGAACAGATTTACCACATCACAATGAATGTTTTAATATAGATGAGTCTGCACTACCTAATGGAGCAGGAGTTTATGCCCAATATGCTGTGGATTATTTAATGCAAAACGAATAATATATTTAAAACTAATAAGCCTTTATCTTGAAGTATAAATTCAGGATGAAGGTTTTTTGTTGAAAAAATTTTTAAAATACATTATTAATTAATTTCTACTTTTCTTTACAAAATTCTTCTATTGGGTATAATTTAATCGTGTGTAATAAAAGATTACTTGGAGGATTAATGGAAAATAGATTAAAAAGAGAGATATCCATAATTGGTGTGCCCCTAGATATGGGAGCTAGTCAATTGGGAACTCGACTAGGACCTGAAGCTATACGAATAGCTGGTTTAATTGATAGATTAGAGGCGATGGATTATTCTGTCTCTGACTTGGGAAATATAAATATCAATGGTGGATATAGATTAGAAAAATCAGCAGATAATTTGAATAATTTGGATATTGTGGTAGAAGCTAATGAAAACTTATCTATCATAGTAGATGCAATTTTAAAAAGGAATAGATTGCCTTTGATTTTAGGAGGAGATCATTCTAGTGTATTGGGCAGTGTTAAGGGAGTTTTAAATAATTATGAAAATCCTGGAATAATATACTTCGATGCCCATGCTGATATTAATACTGAACTTACTACTCCTACGGGAAATATTCACGGCATGCCAATAGCGTCATTAATGGGCATGGGAGATAAAAGACTTTCTGAAGTTGGTGAAGCTAGGGGTGTTTTAAAACCTGAAAATATTGTATATATAGGACTTAGAGATTTGGACCCAGGGGAGAGAGAAATTATTCGAAAACTTGGAATAAAAGCTTTTTCAGTTCAAGATATAGACAGGTTAGGAATTGAAGAAGTTATGAACGAAGCGATGAAATATATTTCTAAGGATACTGACGCAATTCACATATCTTTTGATGTGGATTGCCTAGACCCTAAGGTAGCTCCTGGAACTGGAGTAAAAGTTTTAGGCGGATTGAATTTTAGAGAAGCAAAAATAGCCCTAGAGCTTACATCTCAGTTGGACAATATTTGTTCGATTGAATTTGTGGAAGTAAATCCACTTTTAGATGATCAAAATGAAACTGCAGAAGTAGCGACTGCTTTAATTTGTGCT
>JAAZCH010000332.1 GCA_012513395.1 Tissierellia bacterium | reverse complement strand
CGATAACATTGAGTCGCGACCGGTATGGAAGCCGATGCATTTGCAACCGTTCTTTGCAGATTGCGATTATATCGGCGGAGATGTCAGCAAAATGCTTTTTGAGAATGGCGTATGCTTGCCGAGTGATACAAAGATGACAGATGAAGATTTAGACAGAGTGTGCGCAGTAGTTAAATCACTTTGGGAGAAATGAGACGAGTAATCCATGAGAAAGCTAAACTTATTTATTAAAAGGCTCATAGACTTCTTTGGAAGTCTTTTGGGCGTTATTCTTATTTCTCCGATTCTTCTCATTATTGCGCTAATAATAAAAATTACTTCCAGAGGTCCGGTTTTTTTCAAACAAGAGCGGTTAGGAAAAGATGGGAAGACTTTTAATATTTTTAAGTTTAGAACGATGGTTGTGAATGCTGAGAAGATGGGTGATGGACTGAGCGTAAAAAATGAAAATGATAATCGGATTACTCGGGTTGGGAGAATATTGAGAGCAACAAGCTTAGACGAGTTGCCTCAATTGTTCAATGTAATTTCCGGTCAAATGAGCTTGGTGGGTCCGAGACCGCCAGTTACATACTTCCCTTATGAAGGATATGCGAATTATCCTGATTGGACAAAGAAGAGATTTACAATGAGGCCGGGAGTAACCGGATTGACACAAGTGACCGTAAGAAACTCAGTTAGTTGGGACGAAAGGATAAAAGTTGACAATCAGTACATCAATAGTTTTAGCGTATGGTTTGATATTAAAATATTATTCAGAACTTTGGGGAGATTGTTCAAGTCGGAGAATATTTATATGAAAGTATCGAAGACAAATGTGTTAAAGGCAAAAGGTGAAGAGAATGATTAATGGAGAAAAAGTTTATTTGCGACCAATAATAAAATCAGACATTAAGCATTTAAATGCATGGAAAAATGATGAAGGTGTATACAAGTATTTAGGTGGTGGATTCTTGCCTGTTTCTATCGACCAACAGGAAAAATGGATTGATTCCATGATGGATCTGACTGGAAATGATAAGCGGTTCATAATATGTGACATGCAAGGCTCGTCTGTTGGTATGGTAGGGTTATACGCTATTAACTGGATTCACAGAACATGTGAGATAGGTATCTACATAGGGGAAAAAACAGCGTTAGGAAAAGGTTACGGGCAAGAAGCGTGTCGTTTAATCGAGAATTTTGCTAAAGAGTACTTGAATATAAGAAAAATCAGACTCAATGTTGTTTCAGAAAATGGAGATGCACTTCGTATGTGGAGCGCGCTTAAATATCAACAAGTTGGCGAGCTAATTAATGAGAGATATATCAAAGGAGAGTACCATAACTTGGTAATTATGGAGAAGTTTTTATAGATCTGATGATGGTGAATAAATAATGTAGGAGTATTAGTGAATGGCTGACCCATTAAACATATTGATTCTCAGTTGCGGAACGAGAAACAAAATTGTTCAGTACTTTAAAGAGGCACTTGGCACAAGAGGCCGTGTCATTGCTACGGACTGCAGCAAGCTGGCCCCTGCTCT
>JAAZCH010000331.1 GCA_012513395.1 Tissierellia bacterium | reverse complement strand
ATAATAAATTTATTAGAAAAGATAAAAGACATATTGATATATTTAACGAGGTTTTTAATTCAAGCAATGAAATATATTGCTATATTGGGGAATGGCATACCCATGATGAAGATTTGCCTGATTACTCCAGATTAGACTTGAAAAACTGGAAGAAAATAATGAAAGAATCGCCAGGAAATATAGAGCATTTTCATATTATAGTTGGCAGTAAAGCAATAAGAATTTGGAAGTTTGGAAAATTATTAAAGAATCCTGATTTGATAAAAACAATATATTGGAAGGATGTGGTAGACTTTGATAAAAAGACTGACTGGTAAAGTAATAGATAATGGAAGAGCAATTCTTCAAATGTTATTGCTTGTAATTTGCTTTTGTTTCCCTAAGCTTGTAAATTTGTCGGAGATAATAAGAACATTACTTGGAGGTCAAAGTCCTGATTTTTCTACTGCTAAATATTATTACCTTATGCAATCAGGAAACTGGACAATGGGAATATTATTAGTAATAATTGTCTTGTTTAAATATATTCGTAAAAGTAATGAGGATAAAATTTTATTTAGTGGAAATATTTATCACGATTACTCATATATATGGTTTTGGTTTTGCTCTAAAATTCTTGGATATAATAGTTGCAACTTAATATTAGTTCCAATTGCAATGCAGTATAAACTTGTAATACGAGGAACATTTGAAAAATATTCAATTCCTGAGGAAAGTTTCCCAGAAAAAGATATAAATGTCGTAGTTCAGTATCACAATAAGGATGCAGAAAATGTCAACGAGGTTAATTTAATTTTAGAAGATACTTACCCTATAACCAAAAATCAAATTCCCGAATCTAAAAAGCCCTTGCGAACCATAATAATAGAGCATGATAGAAAAGATGATGTTTCTAGAGTTTATAATACTAAATTTGTGAAAGAAATATGTAAAGAAGTAAGAGCTTTACCTGAAAAAGCTATTGTTAATATTTACTCTACAACTAACCCAAGACATAATTATGAAATAGCCAAACAGGCTTTTTCTCTTGCCAATAGAGGCAATATAAAAGAGTTATATATATATCAACAAGAAAAAGAAAATACACGTAAGTTTTCTAAAAGGAAGAAAATATATAGATTTTTTGAAGAAGAATAACTAGGTTGAGATCGAGATTATCTCTCGACCCCTTTCCCCAAATAATTATCATAGTTTTTCTTATACTTATATAGCCTATCCTGCTCCTGGCGAGATTGACTGAGTTTCTCAATGAGAGACTCTTTTTTTGTATGAAGTTTTTCAAGGTCTTCATAAATTTGCTTGGTAGTGGGTAGAATATTAGAGTCTTGGAAACTTTCAGCAACTGCCTTTTTATAAAGCATAAGTTGAGGGTTATATTCATTAATGAAAGCTTTATCTTCAGGGTGTGCCTTAGCATATTTATGGATTTCTTTATATTGTTCTATAGTATAGCGGTTCTCCATAATCTTCTTTTTTACTTCTATAAGTTTTTCTATTTCTTTATTTTCTGTAAGAAGATTTTGAACTTCAGTAGCTTTTTCATGGATAGCTTTTTCTAGCTGTTCTCGTGTTTTAAAACCTTCATTT
>JAAZCH010000330.1 GCA_012513395.1 Tissierellia bacterium | reverse complement strand
TCACGAGTTTACAAAAGAGGATAAAGAAAATCTGCTTAAAACTGGTAATATGGGACGGAAAGTTGATATTAAAAACTATTTCACAGGAGAAACCATTCCTTCTTTCATCAGTATTGATAAACTGACCAATGAATTGGTTTCGATGAAAGCTGATAAACTTTCATTTCCTGACAAAATCAATGGAGTGGATCTTAATGAAAAACAAAAAAACGATTTAAAAGATGGCAAGGCCGTGTGGGTCGAAAATATGATCTCAGCTAAAAATACTCCCTATTCAGCTTTTCTACAAATAAATGCGGACAAGCGCAGTCTTGAATTTATTTTCCCTGAAAATAATCAAATGGGAATTAGAAGTCAAAATGAAAAGCAATCCCATGAATCAGGAGTGCGTATACCTAAAGCACTTGCAGGAGTTGATTTAACTGAAAAGCAGCAAAATGATCTAAAATCAGACAAGACTATTTATGTGAAAGGATTGAAAGATAAATCTGGACAAGAATACAATGCATACATTAAAGTAAACCCAGAAGAAAATAAACTTGATTTCTTTAGATTCAATCCTGATAAGGCGAAAGCAAAGGCTAAAGAAGTTACTCCTGACAATGAGCATAAAACGCAGGTAGCAGTGAATTCTGAAGGTAAGACGAATGAAGCAACAAAAAAAATGGATGTTCCTTTAAAGAAAGGTCAATTAAATCCAACGGATGTTCAATCAGAAAAGCAGCAGAAAAAAGAATCCAAAGCAAATAATCAGTCAGAATCTCCAAAGAAAAGGAAGGGGGTAAAGGTGTAGGTAAAAAATAGTATTCGAACGAAAAAAGAGTCAGTTTTAATCCGGTATGACACAAAGAATGTGTTGTATCGGATTTTTTGTATTGTCAAAGTTTTACGACTTTTGATTAGCTGTAAAAACTTGCAGTCTCAGTTTTTCTGTCTCATAAAACGTGTGTCAATAATTTGCTGCGTTAAAACATCACCTAAAAATCAGCGTTTGAGCATATAAGTTATGAACAATATAGTGTGTCAGAAAACGTTGGGTTAATGGTAAAAGTAAATATTCATACTTAATACAGATACCTTGATTTGTATTAAAGTAAAACGCTATAATAAATCCTCATATTTTTTTAAGGCATCCTTTATTGTCCATTTTTCCTTATGAGATTCGTAAAACTTTTCTGTCATTGTGATAATTTCTCTATTTAGGAAGTGGAAGTCATTATATTTATCAATTATCTTCTCAAAGACCTGTTTCACATTTTCTAAATTCTCATTGCTTTTAATGGCTATTTTTTCTATAGGAGATAATATTACATCTAGGAATCGTTCACTTTTTACACGTTTTTTTAGAAGGGCAATATCTAACACTTCAATTAATGAATCTAAGTATTCTACTTTAGAGTAAGATAATTGAGGAAAAAGATCAGCACTAATATATTCATTTACCTTTAAAAACTTAATAAACTCGGTTAATCCAATTTTACTTTCATTTCTTAATAATACACTCAAACACTTAGTTTGGTTGTCTTCTTTCAATTCAGGATATATAGCTTCTAATTCTTCACAAACAATCTTAGAGGGAATCTCAACCCTACTTTCAGAGAAGAAGTGTATAATACTTTCATATGATAAACTGGTAAGTTTATCTTTAATTAAATTATATCCATTATTTATTTTTGAGATTTCATATAAGGTGTTATTCTGCTCATGTTTTTTTGTAAAAGCATCATAATCTTCAAATTTATCATATAAGATAATGGGCAGATATTTGTACATATCTCTGATTTTATTCTTAGTTATAAATGTGGAAAAACATCGATAAAGACTTGAATTATATACTTCTTTACTGTTTATAGATTCTGATATTTTGGTTTTAATAATTTCAGTGTTAGATTTATAAATTAACAAGTCTAATACATTTGTATTATGAGAAAAATTAAATTCAGAAGTATCTTTTTTTATAATATAACCAATGTGATCTGGAATAATGATGTAAGCAAACGGGAGTAATTTGTCTATTTGCTTATCAGATAAATCAAAGTTATAATAAGTTATTGATGCTAATAACGCTTTTAAATTGTCAGTGTTAACTCCTTTTTCAATAGTTTTATCAACTAGTTCTCGAATTATCCTCTTTTGTTCTTCTGTCGAAACTATTAAGGATTCTTCACTTTCACAGTTTAAATACCGAGAAATATATAAAAGAGAAAACTCTATATAATAGTCCATATTTTCCACTTTCTTTCTTGACTCATGAATATCAATTATTTTGTTTTTAGTAGAATTGTAAAAGAAGGAATATATACATTCGCTAATTAAATTTTGAGATGTCCATTCTCTTTGATTAATTATATTACAATTATTATCGCAATGATGTTCAATTTCTGCTTTGAATCGTTTATAATCCAACACTAAATCAAAATCTTCCTGTTTTATTTTATTCCAATCTCTATGTTTTGGTTTGGGACTTGTAAAATAAACCTCAATTTCACTTTTAAGATTTTTATTTAAATCTTCATCCCAAAAAGGCAATAAACTATTCATTCGCCAATAAGCATTAGGATCACTTTTTTCAAAAGAAAGCATTTTATTTTTGAAATAGCTTTCTGTCATTAACAATGGCATAAGAAACTCTCTTCTTGGGTCCTGTTTGTTATTTAGAGTTGATTCTTCCAACATTTTATATTCTTTATTCAATACAATTTCTACTTGATTGTTTTTATTAAAAAAATCTCTATAAACTGAAGCTGTTTCAACATCACACTCACCTAAGCTATAGTTCTTAATATTTTCTTTTAAAAATGCATTCAATACCCCATCAATAATATAGCCGTCTTTATTAATTTGAAAATGACTACTCAACTTTTCAAGTAAACTTTTCTTGATTGTTATTCGTTCTTCTTCTTCTCTTGAATAATGACTTTGTTCTGAGGCCGTTTCCTGTAATGCACGTAATATATTTTCTATTTTTGCAAACTTGTCATAAATTAGATAAACTATATATCGTGATATCATTTGAGTAATTCCATTGTGATTATAATCAAAAATGTATTGCTGCACTTCAAATATATAATCGGCGTAATTATCAATACAGTCAAGATTCAATAACAATTTAAAGAAATCTCTTTGTATCTCAGCGTTCTTGTTATTTTTGATTATCTTTCTAATATTTTCTATATCCTGTTCATTATTATAAGCCCTATTGTTAAAAGGGAGCAGAAGGTATCTTTGTAGTTCCTCGGTGTCTTGTTCTTTGTTTAGAAAGCTTTTTAGTGACTTCTTTATCTCATTTGTATCTTGAATACTCAATTCATCATAATTCGCATATTCTAAAAGTACTAGTGCATTGTAATAGTTTGCAAAGAAGCTACCCGAGTTAATTTGTTCTTTTAAAAACAAGATTGTTTCAGAAAAATAAGCAAAGTCCATTAACTTTTTTCGATACTCAAAATAATCTATAGATAATCTTTTGCTTTTATATTCAGTATATACTTTTTTAAAAATATCTATTCTATCACTTTTTGTTAAGAAGCTTGGAGAAGCATCTATTATTATATGATAATTATTAGAAACTAAAATCTCAACGGTTTTTTCAAATAGATTGGGAGACTCCTGTATAATTTCAATGAATAACAGAATAATATTGTACCAGGAGTTAATTAATATAGCACTGTTCGGATAAAAAAACAATTTCTCAACTTCGTCTGCATTGATTGATTTTAAGAAATCAGCTGTCAAAAATTCTTTGAAAGCAATATGTTCAAAGCTATATTTTACATTTAATGAATCTCTTTTGAATATGGAGAAATGACAGATAAGTTGAATCTTTTCCTTTTCAGATAATATTTTAAATAAATTTTCTTCACTTAATTCATTTTTCTCGCAAATTGTCATTATAAAAGCCACTTTTTTCAATAAATCATAACCAATTGTTTTAATATTAATAACACTCCCTTTATCTTGTTTGTGTTTTTCATCGATAACGAAGCTTTCATCAATAAGGATTTTATATAAATCAGATTTAGTCTTCGGAAGATCTCTATTATCATTGAAATACTTGAGCATTTCCTTTAAATAAAATGGTGTCCCTAATAAATAAAATAGTTTTAAACTTGCAACTCGATCTACAAATGATTTGTAAATATCGCAATACTTTTCTTTTATATATACCAATATATCATCTCTATATAATGGCTCTAAATATAAAGTTTGAAATTCTTTAAAGTTGTTTTCATTTTCAAAGTTTATACGACTTGAGATAAGGATAATAATATTAGGATTATTATTAACGAAATCGTTTATTTCTGATATAAAATGATGCTTTTCCTTGTCATTAATTTCATCATATGCATCTAATAGGAGTATGACTTTTTTATATTCATTTGCGATATATTTAAATTTATCCAGTAATGCTATAGGCCTGTAATT